>JAADGG010000093.1 GCA_013152485.1 Nitrospirota bacterium
GGGGTGATAAGGTCAGGAAACTGGTGGGGTACAGAAGGTTTGACACCCTGGAGGACGTCTCTTTACTGAATGAGATATACGAGGTGGCTGACCTGCTTGAAAACTTTTTTGTTCCCACGAATTGGATCATAAAAAATGTCCGTGAAGGGGGCCTGGTTAGATCAAAAAAGATGTCCGTAGAGAGTATCGCTGACGGGTCAAAGGGGGCTGATAGAGGCCGGGGGCGGTGAGGCGCATTTGCCCATGCGGAAGGGGTGTCCGGTCGGACCGAAAGGGCGTGATGGACCGGTTCGGAGCCGCTATGCGGTCGGGTCGGCGGGCAGGTCTGTGTTCCGTTCTTTCCGTCGCAAGGCGGTGCGCGGGATGCTCACCGCCGGAGAGGAGATGTTCAGGCCTTCAGAATCTCGAGCAGCCTGTCGAGCTCGTCGAGGCTGTAGTATTCTATCTCTATCCTTCCGGCCTTGCCCCTGTGTCTTATCTGGACCTTCGTTCCGAGTGAGCGCTTGAGCTGTTCTTCGAGGGCCGCAATGTTTGGATCCTTCGCCTTCTTTCCGGCCGGCCTGGGGGCGTCACCGGCGAGGCGCTTGCAGAGGGCCTCTGTCTCCCTGACGCTCAGCCCCTTTCTCACCACTGCACGCGAGGCCTCCACCTGGGCCTTCTTCGTTGGCAGCGAAACGATCGCCTTTGCATGGCCCATGCTCAGCCTGCCGTCGTTTACGAGGCCCTTCACCTCTGGAGGGAGCCTGAGGAGCCTGAGGTAGTTGGCGACCGTCGCCCTCTCCTTTCCGACCTTCCTCGACAGGGTCTCCTGGGTGTATCCGTGCTCCTCTATGAGCCTGTTGAAGGCGTCGGCCGTCTCTATGGGGTTTAGGTCGTCCCGCTGGATGTTCTCGATGAGCGCAAGCTCGAGTGACTCCGAAGGGGAACTCTCCTTTATGAGCGCGGGGATCCTTTTGAGCCCTGACAGTGCAGCGGCCCTCCACCTCCTCTCCCCGGCTATGAGGTAATAGTCCCCGTTTTCAGCCCTCCTCACCATGACGGGCTGGAGGATTCCCTTCTCCTTTATCGATGCGGCCAGCTCCTTGAGGGCCTGTTCGTCGAAGGCCTTTCTCGGCTGTTCGGGATTCGGTTTGATCCTCTCGATCTCTATCTCCTGAACGCCCTGCTGGCGTTCAGGTATGAGGGCGCCCAGCCCCCTACCTAGTGCATCCTTCACGCAGAATCTCCTTTGCAAGCTGAAGATAGCTCTGGGCACCCTTCGACCGGGCGTCGTACAGCATGACCGGTCTGCCGAAACCGGGTGCCTCGCTAAGTGTAACATTTCTCGGTATCACCGTGGAATAGACGCGGTCGCCGAAGTGCTTCTTCACCTCCTGGGCCACCTGGTGCGACAGCGAGTTTCTCGAATCGAACATCGTCAGCAGTATGCCCTCGATCCTGAGGGACGGGTTGTAGGAGTCCCTCACGAGGTCGACCGTGCGGGTGAGGAGGCCGAGGCCTTCGAGGGCGTAGTATTCGCACTGCACCGGGACCAGGACCGAGTCGGCGGCCACGAGTGCGTTCAGGGTGAGGAGCCCGAGCGAGGGAGGACAGTCCACCAGGACGTACTCGAACCTCCCGGCGAGCGGCTTCAGTGCCTCTGCGAGCACCGCCTCACGCGCCGGTCTGTCGACGAGCTCGACCTCGACGGCGAGCAGGTCTATGGAGGATGGCGCCACGCTCAGCTTCTCCACCTCCGTGCCGGCTATGACCTCGTCCAGCGCGGCACGGCCCACATAGACGTCGTACAGCGTCTTCCCGTGGCCGTCCCGTGCTATGCCCAGGCCGCTTGTCGAGTTCCCCTGCGGGTCGGAGTCTATGACGAGGATCTCCTTCTCCGCCAGCGCAAGGGAGGCCGCGAGATTGATCGCGGTCGTGGTCTTTCCGACCCCGCCCTTCTGGTTTGCTATTGCGACGATCCTGCCCAAGTTACCGTCCTTTGTCTCCATTGTTCCACGTGGAACACTCGAATCGATCAGTCGTTCCTCGTCCCACGCTGCAAGGGATGCAAGCGGCGGGAGGATGCTGTTTCTATACGGAGCTCTTCTTTTCGGAGCTGAGCGTCTTCAGCACCTTGACCCCGAGAGGAGTGATGCCGTATCCCTTGCGCTGATTGCTCGTTATCAGGTTCAGGGCCTTGAGCTTCTTCATGTTGTACCTGATCCTCTCGGCAGGAATCCTGAGCCTCTTTTCGAGGTCCTTTGAAGGCAGGTAGTCGTACTCCCTGAGGAGCCTGAGGGTCTTGATTATCCAGGGTTTTGCGTTCTTCTGGTCGTCGATGATGAGCTTCTCCTTGAGGTTGTAAAGCTCCGAATCCTTCACGTTGCCCATCGCCTTCTTGTAGTTCTCTATGTCCTCGCCGATGTACTCGAACTCGATCCTGACCGCCCGCTCCCTCTCGAAATCCACTCCGCGGTCGGCCATCTCCTCGAATTCCCGCTGGAAGGCGGCAAGGGAGCTGTAGCCGCACCGCTTCAGTTCCTCGGGGGTTATGTCGGCGAGCCTCTTGAAGTCGACGTCGAGTACCCTCAGCAGGCCGAGGTTGTACGCCCTGTATATCTTTCCCCTCAGGACCCTGAGTGTGTCCCATGGCTGAAAGGTGAGAGTGATCCTCCCACTCTTTATGTCGTCATGGTATTTTTTCAGAAAACGAAACATCTTTCGACCTCCATCTCTTGTGTTCTCCTCCTCCGGATAAGCGAAGAAAGACAAATCTGCAGCTAATTATATATAATACTATAATTTGCGGAAAAATTAAAGGATTTTCAGTTCGGGGGGCTTGTTTGACAATACTTATGTATTCTTTTACAATAACTGACATATGGAAAAAACCTTGTATGAGCTACAGGCAGAGGTCTGCAAGACCCTTGCAAGTCCGAAGAGGCTTGAGATCATAAACGCCCTGAAAGAAGGGGAAAAGAGTGTCAGCGAGCTCGTTGAGATCCTCGGTGTGCCGAAGGCGAATGTGTCGCAGCACCTTGCAGTCATGAGGCACAAGGGCATACTCAAATCAAGGAGGGACGGGGTGAACATCTACTACAGCATTGCCAACGAGAAGGTCGTAAAGGCCTGTACCCTCATGAAGGAGGTCCTTACCGAGCAGCTCAAGGAGAGGAACAGGATCTTAGCAAAGCTCTAACATCCGTTCCTTCAGTCTCTTTATCCTGTCCCTGAGGACGGCCGCCTTTTCGAATTCGAGTCTCCGTGCAGCCTCTCTCATCTCTTCCTCGAGTTTCGTGATCGTTCTCTCGTCTGGCACATACTCCTCTGCCGGTTCCTCCGCTGCAGGCACGGTCCAGTAGTCGGCCTCGTAGATGGAGCTCAGTATGTCCTTTATGTTGCTCTTGACGGTCTCGGGTGTTATGCCCATGCGCCTGTTGTACTCCATCTGGATCTTCCTTCTCCGCTCTGTCTCCTCGATCGCCCTCTTCATGGATTCGGTGATCCTGTCGGCGTAAAGTATGACCTCGCCGTTTACGTTCCTGGCGGCCCGGCCCGCCGTCTGTATGAGGGCCTTCTCGGAGCGGAGGAACCCCTCCTTGTCTGCGTCGAAGACGGCGACGAGCGAGACCTCCGGGAGGTCGAGCCCTTCTCTCAGCAGGTTGACCCCGATGAGGACGTCGAACTTTCCGAGCCTCAGGTCCCGTAGGATCTCCACCCTTTCGAGGGTGTCTATGTCCGAGTGGAGGTAACGGGCCCGCACACCGAGCTCCGTATAGTAGTCGGTGAGGTCCTCGGCCATCTTCTTCGTCAGTGCGCTCACGAGGACCCTCTCGCCCCTTTCGACCCGCTTCCGTATCTCGCCGAGGAGGTCTTCGACCTGTCCCGCCACGGGCCTGACCGTCATCTTCGGGTCAACGAGGCCGGTCGGCCTTATGATCTGTTCCACGACCCTTCCGCCCGACTTTTCGAGCTCATACCGTCCCGGCGTGGCGGATACGTATATGGCCTGGTTGACACGCTCCTCAAACTCGGTGAAAGTAAGGGGGCGGTTGTCGAGGGCGGATGGCAGGCGGAATCCGTGATCGATGAGCGTCTGCTTTCTCGACCGGTCCCCCTCGTACATGCCCCCTATCTGGGGGATGGTGACGTGCGACTCGTCTATCACGAGAAGGTAATCGTCCGGAAAGTAGTCTATGAGCGTGTACGGAGGCTCTCCCGGAGCGCGGCCGCTCAGGTGTCGCGAGTAGTTTTCTATGCCGTGGCAGTAGCCGAACTCCCTCAGCATCTCGAGGTCGAACCTGGTGCGCTGCTCTATCCTCTGGGCCTCGACGGTCTTGCCCTGCTTCAGGAAGTACTCGATCCGCTCCTCGAGTTCCTCCTCGATCGCCTTGAGTGCGGGCTCGAGCCTCTCGCCGGGCGTTATCCAGTGGCTGTTCGGATAGATGGTCGCCCTCGACAGCCTCTTTATCCTCTCTCCCGTGACCGCGTCGAACTCGTAAAGTGCGTCGATCTCGTCCCCGAAGAACTCTATCCTTATCCCGCTGTACTGAGAGAACGAGGGGTATACCTCCACGATGTCCCCCCTCACCCTGAGGTTTCCCCGCCTGAACTCTCCCTCGGTCCGTTCATACAGCATCTCGACGAGCCTCCTGATGACGGCGTCCCTCTCGGTCTTCATCCCCTCCTCTACTATGAGGTGCATGGACATGTAGTCCTCTGGAGACCCGATGCCGTAGATGCACGACACCGAGGCGACGACGATCGTGTCCCTCCTCTCGAGCACGGCCCTCGTTGCAGAGTGACGCATCCTGTCTATGTCGTCGTTTATCATGGCGTCCTTCTCTATGTAGGTATCCGTCTGTGGTATGTATGCCTCGGGCTGGTAGTAGTCGTAGAAGCTGACGAAGAACTCGACCGCGTTCTCCGGGAACAGCTCCCTGAACTCTCCGTAGAGCTGGGCGGTGAGTGTCTTGTTGTGGACGATCACCAGCGTGGGCCTGTTCAGGTTGGCTATGACGTTTGCAATGGTGAACGTCTTTCCCGAGCCGGTGACGCCGAGGAGCACCTGGTGGTCGAGCCCCTTCAGGGCCCCCTCCGTCAGCTCGGCTATCGCCTTGGGCTGGTCGCCCTTTGGTGTGAATCCCGTCTGGAGAGTGAATCGGTCCATTCAGTGTATTTTAGATATGCTTCTCCGCTCAGGTCAAACATTTTCACCCTTCTTGACCGATATTCAGGGTTTCGAGTCGATTTCGGCGCTTGAAATCCCTCACTTTTTGTTATATCCTGACAGTAAAAGGACCTGTCTTTTCAGAAAATCTGACCCTCGCCTTGCTGTAAGGACTGCTTGATCCTCGTCCGGACATGGTGTTTGCCGAAAGGGGGTGATATCACCGTGTCAAAGCTTTCTTGAATTCGGAGTAATTCTGAGAATTAACCTGAAAACCGGAGAATTCATCAGAAAAAGGCTTTGGAGGAGGGAGATATGACAAGGATCGGCAGAAATAAAGAGAGACTTTTGATTGCATTGGTTGTGTTTGTCTTGAGCCTGCCTGCCGCGGGCCGGGCCGCCACCGTCGGCAATACCGCAGAGACGCTGGGTGCTGCAGGAAGGTTTTCTGTCGGACTGGAGTATGACGGGATAACCGACCGTGACCTGAAGTGGAAGAGCGGTTCGATCACCATGGCGTCAGCGAGCACCACCGTAAGTGACAGCATTCCTCCAGCCGGCGGGAGCATAGAGGATATGGAGCTCGAGTCCGGCCGTCTCTTCCTGAAGGGCACCATAGGGGTGCGTCCTGATGTGGACGTCTACGTAAAGCTCGGAACCGCGGATGCAGACTGGAAGATGACAGAGAAGGAGCCCGGACAGCCTGATTCGAGGACGGAGTTCAACGGCGACCGGGACCTCGCCTTCGGAGCGGGTGTGAAGGCCAGGGTCTATCAGACACCCGGCGGACTGAGGGTCATGGCGGATGCCCAGTATCTCCGCTACGATGTGGAAGGAGACCTGATAACGGACGGGACGGAGTTTGATCAGGAGTTCTTGGACGAGCTGCGCGCAAGCGACCCGGGTGCGACCTTCTCTTCGACCAAGAAGACCAAGATACAGGAGTGGCAGCTCGCCCTGTACGTGAACAAGACCGTCGGCAGGTTCAGCCCTTATGGCGGGGTCAAGTACTCTGACGTCAAGGCGGACCTCGAACTCGACGGAAACGGTCAGTACCTCGGTGAGCCCTTCACCCTGACGATCGACGCAGAGAGTGAGGCCGACGGAAACTTCGGTCTCTTCCTCGGCACAGATATCCAGGTCATTCCCAATCGGCTGAGTGTAAACATCGAGGGGCGGTTCATGGACGAAACCGCCTTCACCCTCGGTGCGAGCTACAGGTTCTGACGAGAGGAGTCCCTTGTTCAGCGCCTGAAGGCCGGTCCGGTGACTCATGGACCGGCCTTGTTTGTTGTCCCCCGATGTCTCTGCCGGCACAAGCGTGAAGCACGTCCATCGAGGCGGCGAACCCGAGCACGCATCACCGTCACGGATGGAAAATCAAAACTTGTCCGTCTTTGGTTATAATATATTACACCGGCAATAAAACACCCTGACCATGGCTGAAAGGTTGCGGGAAGCGATCGAGCCTTTTTTATCCCTGTATCCAGGCAGCAGTTTGTCATGCCGGACCTTGTCCTGCGTCATGAAAGGGTTGTTACAGTATTTGTTTGCCGAAGCAACAGGACGTCTCGAAACCATAAAATTCCCGGAGACGGTGCACATTCCCGGATATGCGATACATAATACTCGGTACTGCCGGACATATAGACCACGGCAAGAGCTCCCTGGTGAAGGCCCTTACCGGTGTTGACCCGGACCGGCTGAAGGAGGAGAAGGAGCGCGGCATAACCATAGACCTGGGGTTTGCCGACATTCACTATCCTGACGGCCTCACGGTCGGTATCGTGGACGTCCCGGGCCATGAGCGGCTGGTAAGGAACATGCTCGCCGGTGCAGGCGGCATCGATATCGTGCTCCTGGTCATCGCCGCCGACGAGGGGGTGATGCCGCAGAGCAGGGAGCACCTCGCGATATGCAACCTTCTCGACATAAAGGCGGGCATCGTGGCGATAACCAAGGCCGACCTCGTCGAGGAGGACTACTCGTCAGGGACGAGGTGCGGGACTTCGTGAAGGGCACCTTTCTCGAAGGGGCCGAGATAATCGATGTATCGTCGAAGACCGGCAGAAACATCGAACTTCTCAAGGAGAGGATTCACCGGATATCCCTCGGGGTCAGGCCCAAGTCGACGGGAGGACTCTTCAGGCTGCCCGTCGACAGGGTCTTTACGCTCAAGGGGTTCGGGACCGTGGTTACAGGGACCGCCCTCTCGGGCTCAATATCGGTCGACGATCCTGTGCAGATACTGCCCGGCGGCATCAGGAGCAAGGTGCGGGGGCTCCAGAGCCACGGCAAGCCGATAGACAAGGCGTATGCAGGCCAGAGGGTCGCCATCAATCTGCAGGGGGTGCAGAAGGAGGAGCTCGCGCGGGGGGCCGTGGTCGTGGAGCCGGACAGGTTCAGGCCCACCCATGCAGTGGATGCAGAGCTGATCATGCTCGGAGACGCCCCCGTACTGAAGAACAAGTCGAGGGTCCACTTTCACCTTTCAACTTCAGAGGCCGTAGGCAGGGTCATACTGTACGACTGCAGCGAGCTGAAACCCGGAGAAAGAGCGTTCTGTCAGATAAGGGTCGAAGAGCCGGTGGTGGCGGTCTCAGGCGACAGGTTCATAATCCGGCGCTTCTCTCCCGTGGTCACCATCGGCGGCGGTGTCATCCTCGATTCACAGGCGAGAAAGAGGCGCAGGAAGGAGGGTCTCGACGACCTGGAGGTCTACAGGGACGGCAGCCTCGGAGACAAGATCGCCACCAAGGTGAGGAGGTCTGGTGTCAGGGGGATGACCTACCACCTGCTGCAGGGCTGGATAAACGCTGACACCGCTGAGATCGACGAAGCGGCAGCCGGACTGAAGAGAGAGGGCATACTCGTACAGTTCGACGACCGGCTGATACACAGGGATGTTTTTCAGGGCCTCAGGGACAGGATTACAGACACCCTCCGGAGGTTTCACGAGAACAATCCGCTCAAGCCCGGCATGTCGAAGGAGGTCCTCAGGTCCCTCTTCGGGCTCGAGCAGAGGACCTTTCAGGGGATCCTCTCGATAATGGACGAGACGGTCGTAGACAAGGACACGGTGAGGCTTGCAGACTTCACCGTGGCGGTCACGGACCGCTTCATGGAGATAAAGGAAGGAGTCATCGAGCTCCTTAGCAAGAAGGGCTTTCAGCCGCCCACAAAGGATGAACTTTCAGAGTACTTCGGCCTCAAGGTGAAGGAGATGGAGGACATACTGAAACTCATGGTACAGGAGGGCGGCATCACGAGGATAACCGACTCGGTGTATCTCCTCAGGGAGGATTACGAGAGGATGCTCGGGCTCCTGCGGGAGTATTACGCCGGGAAGGACTCGATGAGTGTGGGCGAGTTCCGCGACCTCCTCGGTACCACGAGGAAATACGCCCTGCCGTTCCTGGAGCACCTGGACTCGAACAAGATAACCCTGAGGGTCGGGGATGTGAGGAAGATCCACCCCGCATTCAGGAAGTGAGGGCTCCGCCGCCCGCCGACAGGGTGCCGATCATGTCCGGTGGAACCGGTAACGTCAATCTGTCGAGGGTCGAGGCAATCAGCGTTCACCCGCAGTCCTTCGGAAAGATAGAACCATGTCCGCTGTCATCATAATACCGGCAAGGTACGGCTCGACGAGATTTCCGGGCAAGCTCCTGTCCACCCTGGCAGGCAGGCCGCTCATCCAGCACGTCCATGATCGTGCAACTTCAGCCAAACTGGCTGACCGCGTGATCGTGGCGACGGACAGCGAGAGGATCCGCAGGGTGGTCGAGTCATTCGGCGGGACCGCGGTCATGACGTCACCAGGCCATCCCTCAGGCACGGACAGGATAGCCGAGGTCGCAAGAGGGACGCGTTATGATATAATTGTGAATGTCCAGGGGGATGAACCCCTGATAAGGGGGGAGATGATCGACGCGGTGATCGGTCTCCTCGATGACGGCCGGGCGGATATCGGGACGCTCGCAAAGAGAATCGAAGTCCCCGATGAGATCTTTGACCCCAACGTGGTCAAGACCGTCTTCGACAGAGATGGTTTCGCCCTCTACTTCTCGAGGGCGCCGGTGCCGTTTTACAGGGAAGCGTTCCGGGGGTTCCGCCTCAGGGAGGGCCGGAGCCCAGAGGTCTACAAGCACCTCGGCATATACAGCTACCGCAGGGACGTGCTGCTGAGACTGACGGGGCTTCCCCAGTCGCCCCTTGAGAAGGCGGAGAAGCTCGAGCAGCTGAGGGCACTGGAGAACGGTTACAGGATAAAGGTCGGCATGGCCGGTCATGAAACCATCGGTGTGGATACGAGCGAGGACCTGGCGAGGGTTGAGCAGTGGTTGAGAGAACATCAGGGAGAATAGGGGCTGAACGGCTGACGCGTGGTGTCTGCAGGAGCGCGGTGCCGTACCCATTCGTGCCTGAAATAATTACCGCGGAAGGGGTGTTTGAATGGCAAAGTACATCTTCGTGACAGGCGGGGTGGTTTCCTCCCTCGGCAAGGGGATCGCCTCTGCAGCCATAGGGGCCCTGCTGGAGGCAAGGGGACTTAGGGTTACGCTCCAGAAGCTCGACCCTTACATAAACGTGGACCCCGGCACGCTCAGCCCTTTCCAGCACGGCGAGGTCTTTGTCACCGACGACGGAGCAGAGACGGACCTCGACCTCGGTCATTACGAAAGATTCACCCACATAAGGACCACTCAGGCGAACAACGCCACCACCGGACGGATCTATCACAATGTCATAACCAAGGAGAGGCGGGGCGACTATCTTGGTGACACGGTACAGGTGATCCCGCACATAACGGACGAGATCAAGAACGCGATCAAGGCCGTCAGCAACGGATACGACGTTGTCATCGTCGAGATAGGCGGCACCATAGGCGACATAGAGAGCCTGCCCTTCCTGGAGGCGATCAGGCAGATGCGGTACGACGTCGACAGGGAGAACGTGCTCTATGTCCACCTGACCCTCATCCCGTACATACCGAGCGCGGGTGAGCTGAAGACGAAGCCCACGCAGCACAGCGTGAGGGAGCTGAGGGAGATAGGAATTCAGCCCGATGCACTGCTCTGCCGCTGTGACAGGCCCCTGCCTCCGGGGATCAAGAAGAAGATAGCCCTTTACTGCAACGTGGATGTGGAGGCGGTGATAGGCGCGATAGACGTGGAGACCATTTACGAGGTTCCGCTTGCACTGCATGAGGAGGCGCTCGATACGCTCATCGCGAAGAAGTTCGGCTTCGATACGAATAAGCCGGACCTGAGCAGATGGCAGGAGGTCGTACGGAGGATAAAGGAGCCGAGAAACGAGGTGACCATCGCCATCGTGGGCAAGTACATAGGACTGAAGGACTCCTACAAGAGCCTTCTGGAGGCGCTGATACACGGCGGCATTGCAAATGATGCGAGGGTGGTCTTCCAGTGGGTCGATTCCGAGGAGGTCGAGGTGAACGGTCCCGAGAGGTTTCTCTCGGAGGCCGACGGCGTCCTGGTGCCGGGTGGTTTCGGCTACAGGGGGATCGAGGGCAAGATAGAGGCGATAAGGTATGCAAGGGAGAAGAAGATACCGTTTCTCGGTATATGCCTCGGAATGCAGTGCGCGGTCATAGAGTTTGCAAGGAACGTCTGCGGCCTCGAGAAGGCCAACAGTGCGGAGTTCGACATAAACACGCCGGATCCGGTGATCTATCTCATGGAGAAGTGGTACGACTTCAGGAAGGGCAGGGTCGAGGAGAGGTCCGCCGAGAGCCAGAAGGGCGGAACCATGCGGCTCGGCGCCTATCCGTGCGTGCTGACGGAGGGCTCGCATGCCTACAATGCCTACCGCACAAGGGAGATCTCGGAGAGGCACAGGCACAGGTACGAGTTCAACAACGCCTACCGGGGCGTATTCGCCAGGCACGGCCTCAGGGTGAGCGGTGCAAGCCCGGATGGAGAGCTCGTGGAGATCGTCGAGGTCGAGGACCATCCCTGGTTCCTCGGCTGCCAGTTCCATCCGGAGTTCAAGTCCCGTCCCACGGAGCCTCATCCCCTCTTCAAGGCCTTCATAGAGGCATCCCTCAGGGAGAAGCGCTCGCTCTTCCCCTACCTGGGTGATGACGAGGCCTTGTCGGACATACACGTATCCTCAGAGTTCGATGATGAAGACGGATAGGTCTGCTTGGACGGGAAACGGCCTTCTTCTGATCGCGGGCCCGTGCGTGATCGAGTCAGAGGATGTAGTCCTCGAGACCGCGCAGAGGCTGAAGGAGATATGCAGCAGGCTGCAGCTGCCGTTCGTCTTCAAGAGCTCTTACGACAAGGCGAACCGCACGTCCATAAACTCCTTCCGCGGCCCCGGGCTCGAGCAGGGACTGAAGGTGCTCGATACCGTCAGAAGCAGGCTTTCCGTCTCGGTGCTTACGGACGTGCACTCCCCCGAAGAGGCGGTCCGTGCCGCGGAGGTCGTCGACATCATACAGATACCAGCCCTGCTCTGCCGCCAGACAGATCTCGTAATCGCCGCGTCGGAGACCGGAAAGGCCGTGAACATCAAGAAAGGACAGTTCCTCGCGCCGTGGGACGTCAGGAACATCATCGAGAAGTTCACATCCACGGGCAATACGCGCCTGATGATAACCGAGAGGGGGACCTCTTTCGGATACAACAACCTTGTCGTCGACTTCAGGGCCTTTCCCGTGATGAAGTCTTTCGGCCATCCCGTGATATTCGACGTCACCCACAGCCTGCAGCTTCCCGGAGGTCAGGGCTCGTCCTCGGGCGGACAGCGTGAGTTCGCCGCACCGTTGGCCAGGGCCGCTGTCGCCGCCGGCGTGGACGGGCTCTTCATGGAGGTCCACCCGGACCCTGACCGTGCCCTCTGTGACGGGCCCAACATGATAAGGCTGGATGACGTCGAGGGCATTCTCGCCGTGGCCAAGGCGTTGCATGACGTATGCACCGCGATGGTCCCGGAGGGATCTTCTCCGCTCGTGAGTCCATGAACCGTCCAGTATGGTGTCTGGACACGGGTGCCGATGTGAGCCCTGGCTGCTCCGTGCGGCCGCTGTTTTTGCGCAAATTGACACCTCTATGGCTGTAAGGACTAAAATATATGCGTCTTTTACATGGCGGAATTCATGGATACGCAAGGTGGGGGCATGACGCAAAGAGGATCGCTTCTTGAAATAGCCGGTAAGGTCCTGAGGACCGAGGCCGAGGCCGTTGGTGCCCTGATAGACAGGCTCGACCGCAACTTCGAGGAGGCCGTGGAGGCCGTCTTCCGCAGCAGGGGAAGGACCGTTGTGACCGGGATGGGCAAGTCGGGCATAATCGCCAAGAAGATAGCCGCGACCCTCTCGTCCACCGGCACGCCCGCTGTTTTTCTCCACCCTGCCGAGGCATGTCATGGAGACCTCGGTATGGTGACCGACGAGGATGTCATCATAGCCCTTTCCAACAGCGGTGAGACAGAGGAGATCATAAGGCTCATTCCCTACCTCAAGCGCTTCGGCGTCACCCTGATATCCCTGACCAAGCCCGGTTCCACCCTCGCCAGGGCCTCGGACTTTGTGCTCGATACGTCTGTCAGGGAAGAGGCCTGTCCCATGGACATCGTTCCCACTGCGTCGACCACTGCAGCGCTGGCAATGGGCGACGCCCTCGCCGTCGCACTCATAACGAGGCGCGGGTTCAGGGAGGAGGACTTCGCAATGCTCCACCCCAACGGCTCACTCGGCAAGAAGCTCCTCGTTACGGTCGAAGACCTGATGCATACAGGAGAAGGCATCCCGGTGGTCGATATGGATACCCCCATGACGGATACCACGCTCGTCATGTCATCCAAGCGGCTCGGCATGACGGTGGTGTGTGACGGCGATGCCAGGGTGGCGGGCGTGATAACGGACGGTGACCTGAGGCGCGGTCTGCAGCGGTGGGGGGCGGGTCTCTTCGGGATGAAGGCCTCGGAGGTGATGACCCGCAACCCGAGGATGATATCGAGGGATACGCTTGCCGCAAAGGCGCTCTCGGTTATGCAGCAGTACTCGATAACGTCCCTCATAGTCCCGGACGAGGACAACAGGCCCGTGGGTGTAATCCACCTGCACGATATCCTGAGGCACGGAATAGTATGAAGGAGATGACAGCATGTACGGCTCAGCCTGCAGACCGGTACCTCTGTACCGCCCGCTGCCGGAGGCTGGGGCTTCAATTGATGAAAGGAGACGGAACCGATGCGGACCTCTGATGCGGAACATCACGGCGCTGCCGGCAGCCGGACCGATATACCGGATGCCGTGCTCGAGGCTGCGGGGAAGATACGGCTCCTCATACTCGATGTCGACGGAGTCCTCACCGACGGTGGTATAATACTCGACAACGAGGGCAATGAGCTCAAGTCCTTCCACGTCCGTGACGGACACGGGATAAAACTCCTTATACGCAAGGGGGTCGGTGTGGCCATAATCACGGGTCGCCACTCGAGGGTGGTCGAACGCAGGGCGCATGAGCTCGGCGTGAAGGAGATCCACCAGAGGTGTCTGAACAAGGTGACGGCGTATGAGCAGATAAAGGAGAAGTTTGCCCTGCAGGACGAAGAGATCGCATACATCGGCGACGATGTCGTCGACATCCCGATACTCAGGAGGGTGGGATTGCCTGTGACCGTTGCCGATGCATCCGAGGACGTGAGGGATTTCGCGATGATGGTGACCGTGAACAGGGGGGGCAGGGGGGCCGTGCGGGAGATCACGGACCTCATACTGAGGGCAAAGGGGCTGTGGAAAGGTATAATCGATGACTACATTAAGGCTTAACATCCCGACCATCCTGACGTTCAGCCGCATAGTCTCCATACCCTTCTTTCTCGTGCTTGCTCCCGACTATCCGTTCTGGGGGGCCCTGATATTCGGCCTTGCGTCACTGACGGATTTCCTCGACGGCTACATAGCGAGGAAGACGGGACAGATTACGAAGTTCGGGATAATCATGGACCCTATAGCCGACAAGTTCCTGGTAATATCGGCACTGATACTCCTGGTCGACATGGGCAGTCTTTCGGCCTTTGTGGCGATAGTGATCATCGTCAGGGAGTTCCTGGTGACCGGGCTGAGGGTGGTCGCCCTGTCGAAGAACATCGTGATGCCTGCCGAGATGGGTGGAAAGCTCAAGACCGCGGCCCAGATAGCGGCCATTCTGTGCCTCGTCCTGAAGGACAGCCTGTTCGGCATAAACCTGTACGCCCCCGGGGTCGTCCTGATATGGATCGCCCTGATGCTTGCGGTCTTCTCCGGGGTCAGATATACTGTTTCGTTCTGGAAGGCGGTGACATGATACTCTTTGTGTTGCTGACGGTCGCCTATATTGCGGGAGCCATTCCCTTCGGCATGATAATGGCGAAGGCGAGGGGGGTCGACCTCAGGAGGTCGGGCAGCGGCAACATAGGGGCCACCAATGTGCTGAGGACCATGGGGAAGAAGGAGGCGGTATTCACCCTTGCCGGAGATATCATGAAGGGGGCCTTTGCGGTTGCCCTGCTGAAGGTTTCAGGATACGGCGATCCGTACACAGGCCTTGCCGGCCTGCTGGCCGTGATCGGGCACGACTATCCGGTCTTCCTGAGGTTCCGGGGAGGAAAGGGGGTTGCGACTTCCATAGGGGTGCTGCTCGTGTATGCGCCGTATGTCGGCCTGTTGACCGTGCTGATATGGCTTTCGGTGGTATTCATATCCAGGTACTCATCCCTTGGTGCACTTGCGGCCTTCACCTTCTTGCCCCTGAACATGCTCTTTTTGCGGAAGGATGCCGCAGGCCTCTACCTCTCCATAGTCCTCGCAGCGCTCATCTACGTAAAGCATCGTGACAACATCAGGAGGCTCCTGCAGGGCAGAGAGCCGAAGATTGGACAAAAAAAAAATAATTAATGATATAATGGTAATAACATGGGACAAAACGGGGGAATGGAGAACAAGGAAAAGGACTGCGGCATAGTGTAAGGCAAAATCAACCGGGGGTATGTGCTTGAAGAAAACGTCTCTTCTTTTTCTGTTTCTGAGCCTGTTGCTGTTGTCGGCCCATCTGCTCTCTGCACAGGTGCTTTGGGCGAAACATCTGTCGGAGGAAGCCCTCGTAACACCGGAGGCCTATACCTATCTCCTGCTGGAGGAGGCCAGAAAGAAGCCGGACCCCGAGTCCCTCGAGCTCATCGGAAAGGCCATAAAGGTTTCTCCGGATGATCCGGCTCCGTACTTTGAGCTGTTCGACAGGACCTTTTCGCTCCACCCGCAGAAGTTTTTTCATTCACTGAACTACCTGTTCAAGGGCATATCCGCATACACCAAGAGCTTCTGGTGGTTTTTCAACCTTACGGGCATACTGTCCGGGGCCGTACTGACCGCACTCGTCCTGATACCCATAATAATTGCATTGTCGAGACTGCCGCTCGACATACCGCTGATGGCTCACGAGATAGAGGAGAACACGAGGGCGGCCGGCTATCTCCTCGTCCTCCTGCCATCCGTGCTCGGTCCGTACTACTTTCTCGCCGCAATCTGTTTTCTCTCCCTGATGCACCTGAAGGGACGGCCCCGATATGCGGGGTACCTGTTGCTTTTCGTGCTCATCTTCACTCCCCTGCTGTCGGCCTACATGAAGGCCTATCTCTCCGTGAGCTCTTCCCCCGAGGTAAAGGCCGCCGTTGCGGTCAACGAGGGCAGGAGCAACGTCTACGCGACCGAGGTGCTCCGGGGCAAGGCAGAGGATCCCCTGAGGTTCTCATACGCGCTTGCACTGCAGCGTGAGGGCAGACTGCGGGCTGCTGCCGAGGAGTACAGGAAACTGCTGAATTCGGGCAGGGATCCGAGGGTTTACATAAACCTCGGAAACTGCTATGCCGGGATGAGGCGGCTGGACAAGGCTATCGAGATGTATAACGAGTCCATCAAGATCAAGCCGCTCCCCTCTGCTTATTACAACCTGAGCATGCTTGCGCGGGAGAAGCTGGATTTCGTTGCCGGAGACAGGTACTTCCAGCAGGCCTCCGATATGGACTTCGACCGGATCGCGCAATTCAGGGAACTGCGCAACGATCTCAAGAAGCTCGCACTCATGGAAGAGACCCTGTCGGAGAGGGAACTGCTCTCCTTTGCCCTCGGCTGGGGGATGAACAACCTCAAGCCCCTTTCCGTCACCGGCCCCCTGCTGTTGACGGTCTTCTCGTTCCTGTTGATAGCCGTTCTGTTTGTGACGCGTGAGTCGAGCTCTATGGCGTCGAGGTGTCAGAAGTGCGGAAAACTCTACTGTACCGCGTGTGAAAGGCGCATCCCGAGGGTGGGAATGTGTACGGAATGTTTCCGGTCGATGATATCCTTCGAGTCGAACCCGGCCGAGAGGATAGATACCATCGTCAAGACGCACAACTACCTCAAGAGGAGGCGCAGGATACTGAGCGTGCTCTCGTTTACCGTGCCCGGGCTTACCCTGTTTTACGGCGGGAGGATGTTCAGCGGGCTCTTCTTTTCCTTCATGTTCCTCTTCTCCGCCGCTGCGCTGGTCTTCTCCCAGATATTCACTTTCAACATACAGCCGTACAAACATAACTGGCTTACGTCCCTGCTGTTCCTTATGCTGGTGTTCTTCTATCTGTCAGGCAATCTCTACGCGATCAGGAGGCTCAGGAAAGGATGGCTCTGACCGGATCCATAAAAGAGTTCGGCCTTGCAGACATTCTGCAGCTTATATACTTTCAGAAGAAGACCGGGATCCTGAAGATCGACGGTCCCGCCGACAACATCAAGATCTACTTCCATGAGGGCAACATTGTTGCCGCGCGTTCGGCCAAGAGGCCGGAGGAGAATCGCATAGGCAACATACTGCTCAAGAAAGGCATCCTCAAGGAAGAAGAGCTCAAGGCCCTGCTCCAGAGGCAGGCGGAGACCGGCACGAGGCTCGGGAGCCTCCTCATCCAGGAGAATCTCGTATCAAAGGACGTTCTCATAGACATAATCACCCACCAGATCACCGACCAGATAGTCCAGATGTTCACGTGGAAGAAGGGCACATACGAGTTCACGCCCCAGGGCGTGCCGATAGACAAGAATCTCGGCCTCTCCCTCGACACGCAGCACCTGCTGATGGAGGGGCTGAGGATTGTGGACGAATGGTCGATCATCGAAGGAACGCTCACACTCGATACGGTCTTCGAGAAGACGGAGAAGGCCAAGGATGCAGAGCTCACCGAGGAGGAGCAGGAGGCCCTCGCACTGGTAGACGGGGAGAACGATGTGAGCACCATCATCGAGCTCTCGGGCAAGGACGACTTCGGTATTTCGAAGACGCTCGTCTCCCTGCTGGAGAAGGGTCTCATTGCGCCTGTGGAAGAGGCGAAAGAGGTTGCGGAAGAGCCTGTCAGAAAGAGGAATGTCGCGGCCGTGATGACGTATCTCATCCCGCTGTTCATTATTGTCGCCCTTGCGGTCTCGTTTGTTCCGGCTGCCGTCGACAGCATGCCGGTGATAGAGAGGCTCAGGGCCTCCAACACGCTGGAGACCCTCAGGCTGTACGTTGAATCATTCAGGGTGAAGACCGGTTACTACCCCGAGGAGATCCCTTTCGGCAAGCCGATGGACCCGTGGGGAAATCCCTACATATACCAGCGTACCGGTGACGGATACAGGCTCTTCAGTGCAGGCCCGGATGGAAAGCCGGACACCTCTGATGATATACTATAAGGCAGGTCAGCCAAGACCATCCTGAACATACATCTTCTCAGACAGAATCATGAAAAAGGCGGTCATACTTCTCAGCGGGGGGATCGATTCCTCCACGACCTTTGCGATCGCGAGATCCGAGGGTTATGAGTGCTACGCCCTCACGTTCGACTACGGACAGAGACATTACAGGGAGCTGGAGTCAGCCAGGCGTGTAGCGGATGCACTGGATGCCCGCAGGCACCTTGTAATCGGTTTCGACCTCAGGGAGATCGGGGGTTCCGCCCTTACCGGCGAGCTGGACGTACCGAAACAGGACGCCGGGGATGCGACGCGGTCGTCGATTCCCGTCACCTATGTGCCGGCGCGCAACACCATATTCCTCTCCTTTGCCCTCAGCTGGGCGGAGGTGCTCGGTGCCGGAGACATCTTCATCGGTGCCAATGCCGTCGACTACAGCGGATATCCCGACTGCAGGCCCGAATACCTGAAGGCTTTCGAGGAGATGGCAAATCTCGCAACCAGGGTCTCGGTCGAGGGCACGACGAGATTCCGCGTCCTTGCACCGCTGCTGCATATGACCAAGGGAGAGATAATCAGAAGGGGTGCCGAACTCGGTTTTGACTACGCCCTCACGTGGAGCTGTTATGATCCCACTCCCGAGGGCAGGCCGTGCCTGAGGTGTGACAGCTGCAGATTCAGGGAGAAGGGTTTCTCCGAGGCAGGAGTCGAGGACCCTCTTCTCCTCGGGGCCGCGGGAGAGACCCGGCCATGATGAACTACCTTATCGTCGGTGCCGGCGGTTTTCTGGGCGCGATAGCCAGGTTTGCAATAAGTGCCTGGATCGGCCAGAAGTGGGGAAGGAGCTTTCCGCTCGGCACGTTTTTCGTGAACGTCACCGGGTGCTTCCTGATCGGGCTGCTCATGTCCCTGTTCACGGAGAGGTTCATGGTGAACCTCCAGTGGAGGCTCTTTCTGACCATAGGATTCCTGGGTGCGTACACCACGTTCTCCACATTCGAATACGAGACAGGGTATCTCTTGAGGGACAGCGAGTGGGTCCTTGCTGCACTGAACGTGTTCTTCAGCATCTTTGCCGGTTTTGCCGCTCTCAAGATTGGGGAGCTGATATCGAGGACCATATAGGAAGGCGGCCGGGCCGGTTCATGAGGCCCTGCCTTTCGGCAAGACGGTCTGGCGCAGGTGCTTCATCCGGTATGAAAGGGGGTTCATCCCCTTTATCCTCTTGATCTCCCGAGAGAAGTGGGCGTAATCGGAGAACCCCAGCATGAAGCCGATCTCCGTCAGGGAGAAATCACTCTCGATGAGCAGTTTCTCAGCCCTCCTGACGCGGAGCCTGTTCAGTATGTTCCTGAAGCTGCGCCCTTCTCCCTGAAGCCTCCTCTGAAGCGTGCGCGGTGACATACGGAGCCTTGCCGCTATATCCGGCAGGGTCCACTTGCGCGAGAGGTCCTGCCGGATTATCGATTCGACGATCTCGCTCATGGTGTCTGATGAGGGGCGTGGATAAAGCGGGCTGACAGACTGCATGATGAACCCGTCCAGGCCCTCGATGACGGCGGGTCGCTGAAACTCCTCGAAAGTGAAGCGCCACTGGCTGAAGGGAGCAACCTCCACGTTCCTCTTTGCGTAACGGTCCATGTAGAAGAATGCCTTTGGATCGCTCACCTTCTGCCACCTGTATGTCAGGTGCCGGCAGCCGGCAAGCCTCAGGAGGCCCTGAAGCATACCGCAGACGAAAAAATCCTCCGCTGCTGAGATCGGCTGCTTTGCGGCGGAGACGTGCCGTATCAGCAGGTGGTTCTCTCCTCCGCTGACAAGCTGTACGCGCTTGGATGAATGACAGTACTGGTAGTAACTCTCGAGCTTTCTGATGACTGTTGCCGGTGAGCCGGAGTTGAGCAGCACGTAGATGAGCGGAAAGTCCGTTCCGTGGTCTCGCCCCTCTGCAAGGCCGAACAGCATGTCGGGCCCGTCGGCGCTCAGGACGGCGCTGAGCAGTTCCGTCTTCTTTTCCGCCGGAAAGAACTCGGGGTGGTCTTTTATGAGGGCCAGTATTTCGTCTCTCTTCCTGTCGGCCTTTGCAGACCGGCCGGACAGGCCCTTCATGATTATCCTGACGATACCTGTATGGACGTATTCCTGCACCGCCTGTTCCCCCCACTTTGCCGGCTTCTTCCCTCGCCCGGGAGAAGTCGTCTTCCCCTCCGGAAGCCGGCCCGAGCTTCAACGTTGTTCCTGATCTCGTGCTTGTAGAGGGATTATATCACGGCGGCGGACTCCATGAAAGGTTGTCTTCCCTTGACAAACAGGGCCTGTTTAAAGTAGGATGATTTCCCAGCCCTTTTCCCGTGCGTAGGCCATCAGCCGCTTGTCCCCGATGACCGCCGAGGGGTTGCCTACGCATTCGAGCATATGTACGTCGGATATATGGTCTGAATATGCATGGCTCCTCGACAGATCCACCGAATGCTCGGCTGCGAACGCCTCCACAGCGGCAGCCTTTCCCCTGCCTACGAGGGGGGCCCTGTTGAGGATCCTTCCTGTGTAAACCCCGCCGGATGTCTCTACCTCTGTGGCGATCACACGGTCTATGCCTATCCGTCTGCCGATGGGTCTTATCAGGGGTGCGTGCGAGCCTGAGACGAGGACCACGATATGCCCCAGTGCCTGGTGCATCTGCAGCCGTTCCATGACCTTGAGGTTGAAGATGGAGTCGCCGTCGAGTTCCGTAAACCACCGGTCGGCCAGCCGGCAGTACTCGCTCTCGTCCACGCCTCTCAGTGAGGAGTAGTACTTCCGGTAGACCGAATGCCTGTCGTCGTTCTTCAGGGCATGGCAGATGTATGCGGCGAACTTGACGAAGGCTGAGGCCATATCGACGCTTTTTCTCAAGGCATTGAACCCCCGGCCCTTGCGGCGGTTCCGGTAGTAATACCAATGGAAACTGCTCATGGAGGTGAGGTTGATCACCGTCTCGTCCACATCGAAGAAGGCTGCCGTCCGGCTGTTCCTGCCGCTCTTCACCTGCATTCCTCGTCAACGGAAACCGCGGACCTTAAGGGAGCGCGCGCATTTCCGGAGTGTTTCTGCCAGGACCAGGTCTCTCCGAACCCGAGTATCTTGACCCGGCTCTCCAGCCCCTCCTCTCTCAGCAGCCGCTTCAGCTCAGCCAGGGGCCAGCCGGGTCTTTCGAGGATGGTCCTGAACGTACCGTAATGGACGGGTATCATGAAGCCGGCCCTCAGGTCGTGAAAGGCCTTCAGGGCAAGGGCCGGGGAGAGGTGGTGCCTTCCGAAGAGAAGGGACGGGGTTGCGAGTCCGATCGGCAGCAGTGCTACGTCGATGCTGTAGCGTTCCCCTATGGACCGGAACGCCTCCGAGTATCCGCTGTCCCCTACGAAGTATACGGCAGTCCCGTTGAACTCGAACAGGTAACTGTTGGTCCCGGTCTTACGGCCGAGGGGGAACCTGACGGAGGGGTGCCTTGCCGGAAGGGCCGTGATGCTTACACCGCCGACGGAAGTCTTTTCTCCGGGCCGTATCTCCTCGACCCTCTCTGCTGCGATGCTCTTGAGATAGGGGCCGACCTTTTCCGGGACGAGTATCCTTGGGCGGCCCTTTATCCTCCTGATCGACGGCAGGGACAGGTGGTCGAGGTGCGAGTGTGATATCGCCAGGAGGGAGATCTCCCCCCCGGCGAGCTCCATGGGCTCGGGCACATCGGGGATTCTCGGCATGAGGTACCCCATGGAGCCGTCAAAGTTGGGGTCCGTAAGTATAGAGATTCCTCCCATCCGTATCAGCAGGGTCGAGTGTCCTATGAAGGTTATGGATACCGTGGTGTCCATGAGCTCTTTCCCGCAGGCGTCACCGGCCGTTCTTCTCGAGGTATTCGCTCACGGCCGACGGGATCCCGTCTTCCAGCCTTATACGGGCGGTGAAGCCGAGTTCACGGCGGGCGAGGCCGGTGTCGTAGACGTGGTTCAGCGAGAGGTAGTCCACCATGTATCCGGTCAGGTGCGGTGGTCTTCCCGTCATCCTGGAGACGACCTCCATGAGGCCGGCCGCCGCCTTCGCCGTTGCCCTCGGTATCCTGCCGGGCATGGGCACCCCGAGTGTCCTTGCCATCAGTTCCACTGTCTCGTACATGGTGGGGACCTCGTCCGATCCTATGTTGTAAACCGTCCCTGTCCTTCCCCGGTCGGCTGCAGCGAGGATTCCGTCCACACAGTCGAGGACGTGCGTGATGTGCTTCTTGTTCGTGCCGTCACCGATGATCTTTATCTTCTTCCGCAGGAGTCCGTCGACGAGGGCCGGAACGAGGCGTCCCTCCGGGCCATAGGCCGACGTGAGACGGACCACCTTGAGGTTCAGTCCCTTCTCTTCTGCGTACGACAGTGCCAGTCTCTCGGCTTCGACCTTGGACCTTTCGTATCCAGAGATTGCCGTTCCGGGAGGATCCGTCTCTGTCCTCGGCCTGTCGTCCTTGCAGGGGCCGTGGATCAATGCGGTGCTCACGTGGACGACGTTGGGGCACCCTGCCCTCAAGGAGGCGTCCAGGATGTTCCGTGTGCCGAGCACGTTGGCCCTGTGGTATTGATCCCGGCTGATACCCCAGAACCCCGTCAGTCCGCCGCAGTGGTAGACGGCTTCGACCCCCTCCAGTGCGTCCTGAAACGTCTCGATGCCGGTCAGGTCTCCCTCGACTGTCCGTGCGCCCTCTCTGCGCAGTGTCTCTCCCCTGCTGCGGTCGCGGACGAGGGCGAACACGTCGTGGCCGTCGTGCAACAGCCGCCTTACGAGATACCTTCCAATAAAGCCGGTCCCTCCTGTTACAAAGACTTTCATCCGGTTTCTCCTTTGCCGACTATGGATTTGAAGGAAGTCAAGACTTCCGCTGTATCGAGTCATGCCGCGGTCTATTTTCTGTACCGCCCGTCCCCTCCCCGCCGATGGAATCCAGAGCTTGTTTCCCGTCACCGTCCCATTGCATGGTGCTTCCTACCCATGTATGGACCCCGGTCACCGTATCCGAGCACCTTCCAGTTGGACACCTCCCTGAAGAGCGGCAATCCGTAATCGTCGCGGCCGCTGAAGACGAGGAAGCGGTTGTTGCTGAAAATCCCCCTCATGCCGTGGCAGTCGGTGCAGCCGAGGGATTCCCTTGCCCCTCTTACCCCATGGGAAAGGGTCAGATAGGATGCCGATGGATAGTTCGGTCCCAAGGCGGCCTGCATGTTTTCACCGGTCGGGACCTTGACGACCACGTATCCGTTGCCTGGATAGCCGCCGTCGAATATGCCCAGCAGCGGTGTGTCGGTTTCGGCCCCGAGTATTCTGCCGACGGTGTTCAGGCTGTATATCGTCTTCGCCATCGCACTGTTTATGGCGAGTGCGAGACTGGAAGTCTCCTTCAGAACGGTGAGGTCCACGTTGAAGAGGAGCGGCGAGGCATACATCTCGAGCTGCTGCTCTGCCGACAGGCTCGAGTCTGTCGTCCTGTTGCCGACGGTTCCGATCCCCGTGCCTGCCGTGGCTTCCGGGGCGTCGCCCGGTATCATGGCTCCCGTTCCGACCATCGCCCGCTGGATCGTCGCGTCGTCGAGCAGGTCGACCATGCGGAGGCCCGAGACATCGATGGCAAGCCCGGATGAGAGGGGCTTGAAGGGCCATATCTTGCTCCCGGGGTCGCTCCTGCTGCCGAAGGGCTGGGCGAGGTAGCTCGCCCTTCCGTTGAACCAGAGGTACTTGGGCCTTATCCTGTATTCTTCCCATGTCTCCTTCTCGCTCTTCCCCTCGGAGATGTAGGGCCTGGTGTCCAGGGCGCTGTACGTGTCCTGCCTCGAAAACCTGAGGTTCGTGCCGTCATCCTCCCACGTGGAGTATGTCACCCCTGAAGTCCACGGGATGTGGCACGTCTGGCATGCGATCACGGCAGTGTGCTCGTTCAACTGCAATGCCTCCTTGTGTCTGTGCGGCATATCTCCATGGCATCCTTCACACTCGAGCTCGTTCTCCGGGGAGCCGACCTCGTAGTCAGATGCGAATATTTCGGTGATATAGTTTCCCCGCACCATCCTGTGTTGCTTCACGGCATGGCACTTCGTGCACGCATTTCCCTTCTGAAACTCTTCAGAGGCGATGTGGACATCGCTCCACGGTTCAAAAGGCGTTCCCCTCTCATCGGGTGAGGCCGGCTCACGGTGGCACCTCAGACAGTTCTCGGTCGTGGTTGGGCCGATACTCTCCACGGACGCCCACGTCCTGTCCTGCTTCCAGTATGATACCGTCCTGCCGTCTCCGGTCTCCTCTTCGACGAGGTGATCCCTTCCATTATAAACCTTTGCGTGGCATATGAGACAGTCTATGCCGTTACGCACGATCGCCATGTTCGCCGTCGGGAGGCCGGTCGCGATGTCGATCTCGTTCATCGAACCCGGCAGGTATTTCCCCACGTGGCACCTGCCGCATCCACGTTCCGACGGGAACGTGTAATTGATGACGGTGTTTCCCCCGGTGATGCCGCTGCTGCGGTCGTAATGGCCGTGGCTGCCGCCGCCCGGGTAATCTATGCGCTTGTTGCCGGACCTGAGGGTGTAGTGAACGCTCTGCATCACCTCGTCGGTTTCAGCCTCGTGGCACGCCTCGCAAAGCCGGGCCGTAAGGAGCGAGGCATCCCCGTCCGCTTCGCCGTCGAGGGCGTCGACGTTGACGAAGTCGTCATACAGTGAGGAGTGCTCAAACGCGCCGGCCGTGCCGACGGCAAGCACCGTCAACAATACCGCGCATGCCAGTCTGATGAATGAGTTTTTCACGTGATCTTCCTCCAGTGAGCGTGTTTTTTTCTCGGCGCCGTGGGGCCGGATACATCCTGCCGGACCGTGAGTACTATGCAGGGACCATCATGGTTGGACGCATCCTCGATATGGCCTTCCTCGGGATGCATCTCCAGCGGCTCTCCATCTCGGCCTTCACGATGCCGTCCTGTATTGCTGCAACATTGCAGTGGAAGACCTTGCGTCCGGCCTTGCCGACATCCGCCGCAGGGGTATTCATGGTCATGCACAGGGTGACCTTCGAGTGGAGCTCTATGAAGCTGATGAAGCTTACATTGATGAATGCCAGCAGGAAGACATGCCGGAGGTCTATGTCGTAGTACAGGTGACTTACGGCGGTCCCCATCTGCCGTGCCCCCTCCACGAGCAGGAGCCCCGGAAGATGGTCCAGGTAGTGTTCAAAGAAGAACGGCAGGGTGTGGTCGAAGACCATGTTGCACTCGAAGACGTTGTTTCCAGGGCTGTTCAACCTGTGGATCCTTCCTATGACGACGTTTTCATCCCTTGCCTTGTGCACGTATTTCCTGTCGATCTTCGGTTCGCCGGCGGCCGTACCTGTCAATGGATACTTTCCTGTAATTTGCTGCATCTTCATGTCGTTCCTCTCCCTGAAGCGATTATTTTTTGTGTCGGAAAGGGTCTTTCCGTATATAGATAATCGCATGGGAAACGCGGACAAGTCTTGAACAATTACGACAGAAACATGGAGATTTGCGACACTCAGGGCTGTACTGCGGAGATCCTGGACAGGTCTCGGACCGTGATCTCGGCCCTGCCCCTGTAAAGCCTTATCCTTCCCCGGACATCG
The DNA here is from genome assembly GCA_013152485.1 of Nitrospirota bacterium. Classification (GTDB taxonomy): domain Bacteria; phylum Nitrospirota; class Thermodesulfovibrionia; order Thermodesulfovibrionales; family JdFR-85; genus BMS3Bbin07. The sequence continues at coordinate 25,512 of JAADGG010000093.1, forward strand.
ATCACCCTGCCCTGGAAGAGATCTTCGATGTCGAGGGTGGAAGAGCCCCTGGGTTTCATCACCATTACGGTAAAGTTTTCAGGCACCCTGTAATCGTTTTCACTGTTGAGGAAGACCCTGTCGCCTGCGTCATATGCCTTTCTGACAAACATCCGGACGGTCTTCGTCTGACCGACGAAGTTTCTTGCGTCACCCGGACAGATGACGCCGTTACGTCCGCAGGTCTCTGCCAGTGCGGCCGCTTCTCTCATCGCCTCCTCCCAACGCCGCCGCCTCTCACTGTTCCACAGGCCCACGCCCTTCCGCCGCGCGGTCTCCTGATACCTCCTGAACTCCTCCATGTACTGGAACGGGTATCTCGTGTACGCGAAGGCATAACCCTGAAGGATGAGCTCTTTGTTTACGAAGGTGCCGTCGATCCAGGCATAGCGCAGGAGACGGTTGTATTTGCCCCGGTCGATCGTCCTGTCCCTGTCCCTCTTGAGACAGACCTCTTTCCCCTCTATCAGCTCTCTCAGTCTTTTTGCGGCCTCCTTGCCGAACCACTCGACATCGGCCCGCGGATCGACCGTTTCAGGGGTATCGATACCGATGAGCCTCACCCTTTCGCCGTTTCCTATGACGAACGTGTCTCCGTCGATGACCCTGCTGACGCGGAAGTACTCACAGCCTGCGGCGTAGGCGTGCGCAGCGGCCGTCCAGGAGAATGCCGTCAGGCAGAGTACGAACCAGCATGTGAGCAGATATCCGCGGGCTCTCCCGCTCATACCTTCCAGCAGACCTTCTTCTCCCTCGCGGCCTCGACCTCCTTGCGCCGGTCCTCAAAGCCCTTTCTGCCCATCATGCCGTATGTGTATCTCTTTCCTTCCTCTACCCCGGGCTGGTTGAACGGGTTGACGCCGAGGAGGAATCCGGTGAGTGCCGTGACTATCTCGAAGAAGATGAAGAGCTGTCCGAGGTGATATGCGTCGATTGCAGGCATGGTGATCGCGAGGTTCGGCCGCCCCGCCTTTGCGAGTGCAAGCTCCGACGACTCTTCCTCGGCCTTTATCAGTTCGGAGAGGGAATGGCCGCAGAGGTAGTTGAGCCCCTCCATGTCCTCGAATATATGGGGGGTCTTTATATCCACGCCGTAGTCTTCTATCCTTACGAAGATGACCACCTTGTCTTCCGGGCCTTCCACCCAGAGCTGCAACTGGGAGTGCTGATCAGTGGTTCCGACGGAAGGATAGGGAGTGAGTCCCATGCCGAGCTTGCCGAGGCTTTCCGCCCACAGCTGACAGAACCACTCGGAGAAGGGCCTGAGCCCGTCGGCATACGGGATGATTACGTCTATGCTCCTTCCGGCCTCGGTCTTCATCAGGTAGAGGATGAACGAAAGCAGCAGGGCCGGGTTTTTCCACAGGTCGTCCTCGAGGCACTTCTGCCGCATGTCCCTCGCACCCTTCAAGAGCTCCCTCGAATCCACGCCGATGACCTCTGCGAGCAAGAGCCCGACCGCACTCAACACCGAATACCTGCCGCCGACACCCGGAGGAATGGGGAGCGAGGATAGACCGAAGCGCTTCGCTATCTCCCGCAGGTTCCCCTTCTCGGGGTCGGTGGTGGCCACAATCCGGGAGGTCATCTTCTTGCCGAGCACCTTCTCCATCTCTTCCCAGAGTATCATGAAGGAGGCTACGGTTTCGGCCGTGCTGCCCGACTTCGTGATGACGTTCACCGTAGTCTTCTTGAGGTCGGTGACGGAGAGTATGCCCGAGAGTGTCCTCGGGTCGACATTGTCGTAGATAAAGACCCTGGGGGTCTTCCTTAGGTTGTGAAAGGGGCTCAGGGCCTCGAGGATGGCCTTGGGGCCGAGTGCTGATCCCCCTATGCCGAGTATGAGAAACGACTCTGAATCGTCCTTTATCCTGAGGGCTGTCTCCTTGATCTCCTCGGTCTCTCCGTCCGGGAGATCGAGGAAGGCGAGCTCAGGCCACTTTCTCTGCAGCATCTGTCCGAGGGCTTCCTGTCCCTTTCCCCTCAGGGCCTCGATCTCCCTTTCGGACAGGCCCTTCTCTCCTATAACCTCTTCCATTACATTTGCAAAATTGAGTGAGATCATGAGTTCCTCCAAAAAGATATTGTCTGCCGACGCCGACCGGGACAGAGCATACTAAGCATTATATCATAAACCCCGGAGGCATTGACCGCAATGATCCCGGCCTGAAGCCGGCAGCCCTCCTGGCCGGCCGCCGGCACGAGCCGGACGCCGGTACGAGAATGAGTGAAGAGCCTGTCATATCGCTCCCTGTCCATGATTTGGCCTCTTTATCCCTGTATCCGGGCATTAGTCTGTCATGCAGGACTTTACTCTGCGTTATGAAAGGTCTACAGTATTTATTTGCCGAAGTCATTAGTGTGCGGTAAAAACACAGGAACCATACAATAAGGACAGGGGATGTTAATTTTGAACGGATTTTAATTTTGCAGTGGTGGCTGCCGTGATGGCAGGCACGCAAAATTGCCTCGGAGACGTACAGGATGTACGTCGAGAATGAGATGAGAAATTAATATCCCCTGTCCTGCCATGACTTACACTCTTTATCGGTCAGTATTGTGCCGAAGCAATAAGTTATGGTTGTTGGGAGCAAAAGGTCTACGGTATTTATCCCCTCTCCTGGTATGACTTCGGACTGTATTGCTTAAGGGACTTTTTTTCATGATCTGATGCGTGCGGCCACTTCTTAAAAAGGGGGGTTAAGTGTTATTATTTATCTCGAATATCGTTGCGGGGGTCCTGTGGAAGCCCCGCCCTTATAAACCTAAATACGGCATGAATCTCAGGAGGGCCGGTATGTTCGAAGATATAATGCATCGGACTTTTTTCGGTAACGCCGTTTCAGAGTACCTCGTCTCTCTCTCCATCCTCGCCGCCGGTGTGCTTGCCGTCGTTCTGTTGAAGCGTATCATCATAAGGCGGCTCAAGATCTGGGCTGACAGGACCTCCACGTCCCTGGACGACTTCTTCATACACACGCTCGACAGCAAACTGGTCCCGGTATTCTATTGCGGAGTGGCTTACCTCTCCGTTCACTCCCTGTCCCTCGATCCTGCCGTGGCCAAGGCCTTTGATATCGTGATCGCGGTTCTTCTCACCTTCTTCAGTGTCAGGTTCCTGTCGGCGCTCATTGAGTACATGATCGAGAACGTCTGGTTGAAAAAGGAGGAGGACGCGACGAGGAAGTACAGCGTAAAGGGCCTGATCCCGGTGATAAAGGTGATAGTCTGGGGCACGGCCGTCACCTTTCTTCTGGACAACCTCGGCTTCAAGATCTCCACGGTCATTGCCGGCCTGGGGATTGGCGGCGTGGCAGTGGCCCTGGCGGCACAGACCGTCCTGGGAGACCTCTTCAGCTACTTTGCGATACTCTTCGACCGGCCGTTCAAGATCGGTGACTTCATCATAGTCGACAACTATCTGGGGACCATAGAGCACGTCGGCATCAAGACCACGAGGATCCGGAGCCTCAGCGGCGAGCAGGTCGTGTTCTCCAACACGGACCTCACCAATTCCCGCGTGCGCAACTACAAGAGGATGGACAAGCGGCGCGTGGTCTTCAGCCTGGGCGTGACCTACCAGACCTCTCTCGAGCAGCTGAAAGAGATCCCCGGCGTCATTGAAGGGATCATAAGGAGCATCGAGCTTACCGCCTTCGACCGTGCCCATTTCTTCTCCTACGGAGACTTCAGCCTCATCTTCGAGGTGGTCTACTATGTCCTGAGCAGCGACTACAACAAGTACATGGACATCCAGCAGGAGATCAACTTCCGCATAAAAGAGGAATTCGAGAAGCGCGGGATCGAATTCGCCTATCCGACACAGACGCTGTTCATAACCAAGGAGTGAGCACGAACTGTGGCGGACAGCGCCCTGATGCCGTGGTGGAGCAGCCTTCTGACCGATGACGGCTGCTCCATGCCGCCGCACCGCGGCCGCGGCTCGAGAGACTGAAGCATCCTGTCTGGGTTATAATAGGACCCATGCGATTCAGTGTCATTGCATCAGACGGCGGTTCACGGGCCGGGATAATCGAGACGGAGCGCGGGCTCGTCCTGACGCCGCAGTTCATGCCCGTCGGCACCCTCGGCACTGTAAAGGCCGTCTCACCGGAGGAGCTCAGGCGTATGGGCGCAGAGGTCGTGCTCTGCAACACCTATCACCTCTGCCGGGACACGAGACCATAAGGAGGCTCGGCGGTGTACAGCGGTTCATGGGCTGGTCCGGCCCCGTCCTTACAGACAGCGGAGGCTTTCAGGTCTACAGTCTCTCGAGGCTGAGAAGCATCACTCCCGATGGTGTGGAGTTCCGCTCACACATAGACGGCTCCCTTCACTTCATAGGGCCTGAAAGGGCCATGGAGATACAGCGGGCGCTCGGTGCGGACATAATCATGGCATTCGACGAATGCACCCCCTATCCCAGCACGTACGACTATGCTCTCAGCTCCCTGAGGCTGACCACGGAGTGGGCAAGGAGGTGCAGGGCCGTGCATCCCGAGGGTTCTTCCCAGGCCCTGTTCGGAATCTTTCAGGGGGGCACTTACAGGGACCTGCGGCTGAGAAGCCTTGAAGAGATAGTGGAGATAGGCTTCGACGGCTATGCCGCGGGCGGACTGAGCGTTGGTGAACCCAAGGGGCTGATGTACGAGATGATACATGCCACCGGGTCCCTTATGCCCGCTGCTCAGCCGAGGTACCTCATGGGCATAGGCGACCTCCTCGACATACTCGAGGCTGTGGAGGCTGGCTATGATATCTTCGATTGCGTCATGCCAACGAGGAATGCAAGGAACGGAACGCTCTTCACGTCGGCAGGGAGGATAAGCATAAAGAGGGCCGAGTTCAAGGAAGACCCTTCACCGCTCGACCCGGAGTGCGACTGCTATACGTGCCGTAACTTCTCGCGTGCGTACCTCAGGCACCTCTACCTCTCGAGGGAGATCCTCTCGATGAGGCTGAACACCATTCACAACCTGAGTTTCTACCTGAGGTTCTTCAGGCTTATGAGGAACTCGATCCTGCAGGGAAGGTTTAATCAGTTCAAGCTGCAGTGGAGGGATGTACTTGAGCGGAACTTTGCTCCCGGACGTTCCCAGGCTGCCCTGTCATAGTCTCCCCCGTCCGTGAGACAGCTCTGTCCGTGACAGCTCTGTCCGTGACGGTCAGGGCTTTTTGATCCTGTATTTACCGATCTTGTTTCTCACGGTGTTTCTGTTCAGGCCGAGGATCTTCGATGCCTGGAGCTGGTTCCCTCCGGTCTTCTCCATGGCGAGTGTCAGCAGGGCCTTCTCGACCTCCGAGACGACGGTCTCGTACAGGGCGATACTGCCCACCTTCTGGATCTGTGCGAAGTAGCCCTTGAGCTTGCGCCTGAGGAACTCCTCGACCGTGCACTGATAGAGCCTTGCGCTCTCACGCCGGAGCCTTTTGTGCTCGAAGGCGCGCTCCAGCACTGCCATCAGTTCATCGCGGTCCAGGGGTTTCGTTATGTAGAAGAATGCGCCTTCCATCAACGCGTCTATCCCCGTCCTCCTGCTGCCGGGATCCGTCATGACGATGGAGAGGAGGTCGGTGTTGAGGTCGTTCAGGCTCCTCAGGCAGTCGATGCAGTCACCGTCCGACAATCGGCTGTCTATCAGGACGATCTGGGAATCCCTTGAGGCCTTGACCCCGGTGGCTATGTTCTTTTTCACCTTCAGACCGACGCCGGACTGCCCGAGCGTCTTTCTGACGGCCTCGGCAGTGGACGAATCAGAGCTTATCAGCAGGACCTCTTCTTCGGATATTGACAAAGGGACCTCTATTCTTATAGGATAAAAAATATCTAAACTTATTAACTAAGGAGGTGTCTCAAATGCCGGTATACGAATATACATGTAACAAATGCAAAGAGACTTTTGCACTCATACAGAGGATCGGAACCACAGAAAAGGATACCATATGCCCCCATTGCGGTTCAAGTAAAATAAAGAGGCTCATCTCTCCGTTTTCCTGTTCGGTCTCGGGAGACGGGTTCGGCGGGCTGCCGTCCGGCTTTCCGGGCGGGACCTGAGGCCCGTCTTCCTGCTGAGCGGTCGCTCAGAGCCGGTTCGTATCGAGTCATGCAGTGAACGGGTGCGCTTCGATGCCGGAGGTGTACGCCGGTTACGGAGGGCTGATCGCATCCTGTGCGGGATTCCGTCCGGACTCTTTGGGGTGTGTCCTTTCCGGTGGGTTCGAGTCCGCCTCTGGCAGCACTATCCTGACGTTTGTTCCCCTGCCTTCCTCGCTCTCGACACTCATTTCCCATCCATGGGCCTTCACGAGATGCTTGACGATTGCAAGGCCGAGCCCTGTACCGCCGAGTTCTCTTGAACGCGATGGATCCACCCTGAAAAACCGTTCGCCGAGTCTCGGCAGAAACCTCTTCGGTATCCCGGGGCCGGTGTCTTCAACAGAGATGATGCACTGTCCTGCCTCTTCAGACGCCTTTACGGTCACGCGGCCGGAGTCCGTGAACTTTACGGCATTGTCTATCAGGTTCGAGAGTATCTGCGTCAACCTGAGCGGGTCGGCCACTACCCGGCGGCATTCACTGCGGACATCCTTCTCGAGAGAGATCCCCTTGCTGCTGCAGATGGATTCGAAGCCTTTGAGCACGTCGTCGATCAGGGGGGCGAGCTGAAGGGGCCTTTTCTCGATGGGCATTGCGCCGAGCTCTATCTGTGACAGCCTTATTAGATCCCTTATCAGGCGGTCCATCCTCTCGGTATGTGACTTTATAGTGTTGAGGAACCTGAGTGCGTCGTCCCTGTCCTCGACGGCACCGTCGAGGAGTGTCTCTGTATAGCCCCGTATTGCGGTTATCGGGGTCTTGAGTTCGTGTGAGACGTTTGCAACGAAGTCCCTCCTCATCTCGTCGGTCCTTTTCCCCTCCGTGATGTCCCTGAAGAGGACCATGGTGCCGCTGTGCCTCCTGCCCGGGGAGTCCGTCCCGTCGTCGGGCGTGCCGCTGTCAAGGAATGGGATGGTCTTGAAGCTCACATGCCTGTCGATCTTCTCGACATATGCCTCTTTCTTCAGCGTACTCCCTGCATTGACCGTTCCAAGCGATTCGGTCAGCTCTGGCACTCTTATAACCTCGCTCAACCCCCTGCCCATCAGCTGGTCCGACTTTACGTTGAACAGGGACTCGAAGGCGGGGTTGACGAACATGACGGTTCCGTTGTTGTCGAGAAGGACGATGCCGTCGGGAAGGTTCTTCAGGGTGGCTTCCAGCCTCCTGCTCTGTTCATTTGCCTCATATATCTTCTTTTCAAAGCTCTCGGCTATCCTGTTCAGGCCGAGGATGATCCCGGCAAACTTCTCCCCCTTTTTGGGGAAGAGGCGCTTCCTGAGGTTTCCTGCCGAGAGTTCCTGAATGAAGTCGTTTATCTCCCGTATCTTTCTCGTCAGGTATATGTCTCTTATCAGGAGGCAGGCGGCGAGCAACAGGGCAAGGGGCAGGACGATTTCATGCAGCGTGTTATATATGGCTACACCTCTTCAGTGAAATAGTAACCGACCCCCCTCTTCGTGAGTATGTAGGCGGGGGCTGACGGATTGTCCTCGACCCGCTCCCTCAGTCTCCTGATATGGACATCTACGGTCCGGGGCTCTACGTATGCATCGTCGCCCCATACCGCGTCGAGCAGGGCGTCGCGGCTGAAGACCCTTCCGGGTCTCTCCGCGAGGTAGAGGAGCAGCTTGAATTCCCTGATGCTGAGGGAGATCTGCCGGCCGTCTTTCTTCACGGTGTATCTCTCCCTGTCGATCTCCAGGCTGCCGATCCTGAGCAGGCCCTTCTTTGCGTCTCCGGCCCCTTCCCTTGAGCCGGAACGCCTGAGCACGGCGTTCACCCGGGCCACCATCTCCCTCGGACTGAATGGCTTCGTGATGTAATCGTCGGCCCCGAGCTCGAGTCCCAGGACCCTGTCTATCTCCTCTCCCTTCGCGGTCAGCATTATGATGGGTATGGCCGAGAGAGCGGGGTCCTTCTTAAGTGTCCTGCAGAGCTCGAGACCGTCCATCTCCGGAAGCATCAGGTCGAGAATGACCATGTCGTACCTTCCCTCCCTGATCTTCTTCAATGCCTCGGTCCCGCTGAGTGCGCTTTCGGTCACATAGCCTTCTTTCCTCAGGTTGTATGCAACCAGGTCGATTATGTCGGGTTCGTCGTCGACTACGATTACGCGTTTCTCTGCCATAGGGGGTTCCTTCTTTCAGTCACTTTCCAATTTGAACATATTTTAGCATAAAAGCACAATACCGTCCGGTAAGCAGTGCAAGTCACGGCAGAGAGGGGATATTGTTACGTCGGCAAGCAAATACTGCAGCCCTTTCATGACGCAGGATCAAGTACGGCATGACAGACTAATGCCAGGATACAGGATAAAGATGCTCAATCATGGACAGGGAGCGGTATGACAGACTCTGAACGGTGTTTCTACCGGTCGATAACGATAAAAATCATATAAACAGCCCGCGTTGTGCAGGCACGGCAAGTGGCTTTTTATCAGGACAGGCAGGTATAATAAGGACTGAACCGGCCGTCTTCATGCGGCTGACAACGGCGGCTCTCAGGCGGTCACCATACAAAAACTATTGACTCTTTTGGTAAAGTTGGTTATTGTTATAGAAGAAATAATTTTGTGAAAGGAGATCTGTTATGAGAGCAACGTTTATTTTCTTGATCATATCTCTTTCGCTGCTCATGCCCTCGCACGTGAAGGCCGACGAGACCGAGTACGTGGAATACACGGTCAAAAAGGGGGATACCCTCTGGGACATTACCGGCGGCAAGCTCTCCGACCCGTTCCAGTGGCCCAGTGTATGGAAGGAGAATCCAAAGATAAAGAACCCGGACCTCATCTATCCCGGACAGCGCCTCAGGCTTCCGAAATACATGTTGCAGAAACAGATAGACGTGAGGCTGCCGGAGGAGAAGGCGGCTGAAAGGCCTGCCGTCGAGCCGGCAAAGAGGATGGAGAAGGGTGCCATAAGGATTCCTCCGCGGAAGCCCTTTGTCGTCGAGGCGGACATGATCGCTGCAAGCGGTTACATAGATGCGGATATCCCCCGGGTGGGCAGGGTTGTCACTACACCGGATGGACGGACGATCATCGGCAATAACGACACAGCCTACATAGAGCTGTACAGCGGCACGCCCGAAAAAGGGAAGAAGTTCTACACCGTACGCTCCCTTGGAGAGATAAAGCACCCTTCGACCGGCATGACAATAGGCAACCTCATCGAGGTGACCGGCATCATCGAGGTGACCGGGCAGGAGGCCGGTTACACAAAGGCGAGGGTGCTCAAGTCATTCGTGGAGATACAGGCCGGAGACCCTATCGACAACTACTATCCCATAGAGTCCTTCCCCCTCGTCAAGAGGAGGACTCCTCCGGTGAGCGGAACGGTCGTCGCCTCGAGGGACCTGAGGCTCATAAGCGGAAACTTCGACATAGTCTACATAGACCGCGGCTCGGCCGACGGCGTGGTCCCGGGCAGCACGTTCAACCTCGTTTCGGGAGAGAAGCCGAACAGGCCCATAGGCAGCATTCAGGTGATCAGCACGAGGCCGAAGAGTGCAGCGGCGATAGTTACGAAGAGCAGCACTTCTATCACGAGGGGAGACTACTTCTAGACTTCGCTCCTGAAGAAGTTCTCTCTCTTTTCCCTGCCTATGGTTGAGCGCGGACCATGCCCGGGCAGGACCACCGTCTCCTCGGGCAGGGCGATGAGCCGCCTGAACGATTCCTTCAGCAGGTCCGGATCACCGCCCGGAAAGTCCGTTCTCCCCACGGAGCCCGCAAAGAGCGTGTCCCCGGTCACGACGACACCGTTGCCGTAGAGACATATACCGCCGGGGCTGTGTCCCGGGGTGTGCATTATCCTGAACATGAGGTTTCCGGTCTTTATCTCGTCTCCCTCTGATACAAAGACGTCCGGTGGCGGGAGCGGGTCCACGTCGTATCCCCAGAAGGCTGCCATGTCCCTGGCCGCCTCGTAGATCTCTGACTCCTTCTCGTGAATGACTATGCGGGCCTTCGTAGCCTCCTTGAGCTCGGGGATGGCGCCGACGTGATCGAAGTGTGTGTGGGTGCAGACGATGTGTGTCACCTCGAGGCCGTCCGGTTTCAGCAGATCGAGGATCCTCTCGGGTTCATCTCCCGGGTCAACGACGATCGCCTCCTTGCTCTCCGAGTCATGAAGGATGTAGCAGTTCACCTCAAGCGGTCCGACGACCAAATCTCTTATCTCTAAACCCATGGGTTTCCTCTCCTGTCTTCTCTTGTAACTTGCTGCAGGCCGATACTTCTTTGCGCGGCCGCTCGTTGGATCAGCCGCTGAAAAAACAGAAAGGCAGGACCGAAATCCCGCCTTTCCATATGCTTTGATAACCTGTTGAAGAACTTCTGAACAATCAGAAGAAGCTGTTCTGGCTCATGAGAATACCCAGAGATACCAGCAGGGCGTATATTGCCAGTGACTCGATCATGGCGAGACCTATGATGAGAATCATCATAATCTTTCCTGATGCCCCTGGGTTTCTTGCAACACCCTCACATGCCTTGCTCAAGCCTATCCCCTGGCCTATGCCGGTTCCAAGGGCGGCGATACCTATGCCGAGGGCAGCGCCGAGTACGGCAAACGCCTTGGCGTTGGATCCGGCTTCTGCCACAGCGGCTGCAGCCTCTTCAGCAAAAGCGACTGGAGCAAGCAGAAATACCATGACGAGGGCAAGTAGGATCACGGCTGTCTGTTTTTTCATTCGGTCCAACCTCCTTTCGTAAAGACTCGTATTTAATGTGCCTCTTCTACGGCACCGGCAAGATACATTATGCTCAGCAGAACGAACACGAACGCCTGAACAAGCCCGACGATCACCCCGAGGCCGAGAACCAGTACGGGTAATCCGACCGGGGTCAGTATGGCGAGAACCGCAAGCAGTATGTGCTTCGCCATCATGTTTCCGAACAGCCTGACGGACAGTGTTACAGGCCTTACCAGGTGTCCGATGAGCTCTATGAAGAACATCATTATCATGAGCGGAAGCGCAAAGATGGAACGGACCGGTCCGAGAAAATGGTTGATGTACTTGGCACCGTGGACCTTAACTCCGTAATAGTGTGTTGCGAGGAAAACCGGGATGGCACAGGAGGCCGTTGTGTTTATGTTGGATGTGGGGGAGTCGAAGCCCGGGATCAACCCCATGTAGTTGCACAGCAGTATGTATATGCCGAGCGTCCCGATCAGGGGAAAGAATGTCCCCGCCCAGTGTTTTCCGATGGTCTCCTCGCAGAGGTTGTAAAGCGCGTCGACCACTGTCTCTATGAAGTTCTGAAAACCAGACGGCACCAGCTTTATGGAGGACCTGACGAGGACCGCCATCAGTATGAGTATGGCCATGGCAAGCCATGAATAGGTTACATACGGGGGAACTCCCGGAATGTTTATCAGATATCCGCCACCTTCCACCTTTGCCTCCTTGCGTCCGTTTGATGTGCTGCGTGCTGAAAAAGTGGTGTTATATTACCGATCCTGCGGGGAAATGTCAAGATCCCGGCGTTTTATTTTTTTAATAGTCCTATTGAGGCAGCCAATAGGCGGGGCTCATGTCCCGACAAACAGGTCGAGCTGCTGGAGGTGTTCTCCGGGGAAGCTTATAGGGTATTCATTGGTGAAGCAGGCGTAGCAGAAATCGTCAGGGCCGGGTATCACGCTCCTGAGCCCCTCGATGGAGAGGTAGGAGAGGGAATCGGAGGTGATGTACTTCTTGATCTCTTCGACCATGTGAGTGGCTGCTATCAGCTCATTCCTCGTGGGGGTGTCGATACCGTAGAAGCAGGGACCGACAGTCGCAGGCGAACTTATCCTCATGTGCACCTCCCTGGCGCCGCCGACCTCTCTCAGCATCTTGACTATCTTCTTGCTCGTCGTTCCACGCACTATGGAGTCGTCCACGACGACGACCCGCTTGCCCTTCAGTATCTCGCGCACGGGGTTCAGCTTGATCTTCACCCCGAAGTGCCGGATCGTCTTTTTCGGCTCTATGAAAGTCCTCCCCACATAGTGGTTCCTGATGAGCCCGAGGTCGAACGGTATCCCGGAGACCTCTGCATACCCGATGGCTGCCGGCATTCCGCTGTCCGGAACAGGGATTACCAGGTCGGCGTCTATGTGGGACTCCTCGGCGAGCTGCCTGCCGAGGTTCTTTCTTACGCCGTTTACGTTGACGCCGTTGAATATGCAGCTGTCAGGCCTTGCAAAATATATGAACTCAAAGACGCAGTGGGCCTTGCGCGGACTGTGGAGGGCCTTTATCGAATCGAGGCCGTGTTCGTTTATGACGAGCATCTCTCCCGGTTCTATATCCCTCATGTACTCGGCACCGATCAGGTCGAGTGCGCACGTCTCCGACGCGACCACGTAGGCGCCGTCGAATCTCCCGAGGCATAGGGGCCTGACACCGTAAGGGTCGCGTATCGCTATCAGCTCTTTCTCCCTCATGACGAGCAGGCTGAAGGCGCCCGAGACATCCTGGAGTGCCTGGACGAGGCGCTGCTTGAAAGACTCCCCACGGCTGTGTGCGGTCAGGTGGACGACCACCTCGCTGTCCGAGGAGGACTGGAATATCGCCCCCTCATCTTCGAGCCTGCCCCTCAGCTCAGCGGCATTGACGAGGTTGCCGTTGTGGGCGATCGCTATGGTGCCGAGGGAGAAGTTTGCGACGAGCGGCTGGACGTTCTTCAGTGAGCTGCTGCCTGCGGTGGAGTAGCGGTTGTGGCCGATGGCTATGTATCCGGGAAGCCGCTTCAGCCTCTTTTCGGTGAAGATGTCGGCAATGAGGCCCATCGACTTCTCGATATGGAGCTGTTTTCCGTCAGATGAGCAGATGCCCGCACCTTCCTGTCCGCGGTGCTGAAGGGCATAGAGGCCGAGGTATGCGAGGTTGGCCGCCTCGGGATGGCCGTACACACCGAAGACCCCGCACTCTTCCTCGATATCATACAGGTATTTATTTATAGCAGGCACCTTCAAGACAGGAATCTTTCAACCAAAAACCGGGCAACCGAGACAACCCCTGCACTCGGTGCAACCCATCCTCCGAGTTGATCTTTTCTATCCCTGGACATTCGGGTAACGGGATGCGAATCAGGTCCTTTCCCTAAAACTTTAACATTTTCAGGACCAAAACCGCAAAGCAGGGTTCCTTAAACCCTTGACAGGGGAACAGAAAGTGGTAAAATTGATATATGCACATCGACTCCTACTCTTTCGGCAGGATAGTGATCGACGGGAAGACCTACACCTCCGACGTACTCGTTCTTCCTCAAAGGGTCCTCTCTCCGTGGTGGCGCAGGCAGGGCCACCTCCTGCAGATGGAGGACCTCTCGGAGGCACTGAAGGAAAGGCCCGAGGTGCTGATAATAGGGTGCGGTTTTTCCGGCGTGATGAAGGTTCCGCGGGGTCTGACAGAGGAGCTTGAAGGGCTCGGCATGGAGGTGGTCGCTGAAAAGACGACAGATGCCGTGAGGATATTCAACGATTGCAAGGGG
>JAADGG010000043.1 GCA_013152485.1 Nitrospirota bacterium
AGCCGTGCTCCCGCTCGTCTCCCCACTGCCTCGCCCTGAACTCCGTACCGTCGGGCTGGCTCAGAATCCTTGTCACCGGCGCCGCCACCACCGCCTCCGCTACTCCCGTCCATGCAAGGATGACAAGGAAACAGACGAGGAATGCACGTAAAGATACGGTCTCGACGAGGAGTGTTCTCATCTCAGCTCAACGTCCCTTACCCAGAAGAGACCCCCCTTCTCGTCCCCTCTGAACTCCACCCTCACTCGCACCTTCCTGCCGAACAAGCGCGGAGAGAGTATCTTCTTGGTATAGAAGGGGACATCCTCGCCGACCCTGTCCCGCAGGAAATCAGGTCCGCGGCCTGCTGCACTTGAGGATTCGACCTGGATTGTTATCCGGTAAAGGACCTGTTCCGGCTCTATGCCTACAAGCCTCGAAGAGACGATGGCATACTCCGACACCCTGCCCTCAACCACCGTCTCATTCGGAACGACCGGCACGGAAGCACAAGAGCCGGTCATCAAGAGTGCAAAGAAGAGAGACACAGAGAGAACAACCGCCAGTCTTTTCATGACGCTCACCCCTTACGCGAGTGCAGACTTTCTTCTCCTGCGTTTAAGGCTCACGTCTGTGGGAAGAAAACAGCACAAGCTTCCACAGCATGATTGCAGGCTGCCCGGCATAATCAGAAAGTCGGCATCCTTGTTGTTTGAAAGCACGCCACCGTCTCATAATATTATAATAAAATATCCTTATCGGCTGCTGACATGTCCAGCGCAGCCCCCGTAAGGCGTCGGAGTTTCGGCGGGCAGGCAGTTCTTCAGGGCAGTCTCACCTCACGCACGTCCACCCCCTCCTCACCTGCAAGAACAAGGTACCCCTCGACTTTCGAGACCACTCCACCGTAACACTCCCCGACTACCTGCACGTAATCGCCCACCTGCCTCATGTACTCATCCACAAGCGATACGTCAAGGCCGGTCTTGAAGTCCAGGACCCTTGCAGCAGTCCCGTCAAACACGAGCAGGTCGACCCTGTATACTCCTCCAGCCCTTGCAAAGGAGACCTCCCGGCACCGGACATCGCCGCCGACAAGGCGCAAAAAGGTGTCGTCGGTGACAAGCGCAGACAGCCTCCTCTCTATCGATGCCACCGCATGCCCGGCCAACGATGTGTATCTCTGCCTGACCTTGCCGGTTGCACGCTGTACCGAATCCGCGGAAAAGTCCTCCAGCATCTCCACGGCATAATGGAAGGCCTCTCCGAAGAGCCTGTCCCTGTATTCATCGGCACCCACCACCCCTGCCTCCGCTTCCAGGAGGGGGGTATCTCCCCGGGAAGGCTCCAGATCGAGTGCATCCTTCATTGAATGTGTCAGTACGGCAAATGGGTTCGAGCGCAAGCGGGGCGAGGCTTCAGCTGCGGCCGATGGAGCTGCGTCTGGAAGCGCTCCCGACCTGTACCCTTGCGGGTCTCCCCCCATGGAGATGAAAAGGACGTCGGACAACAACCGCACATCGGGCCTCTCCGGCTTCTCGGCAACCACCATCAGGCCGTCCCTCGCCCTGGTCAGGGCGACATAGAGATAGTTCAGCCGGTCCGTCCGTATCCTCTCCTCTTCACGAATCCTCACGTCGCCGAACTCCGGGACAAGAGAGGCTGTGTGCTTGTTCTCGCTCACATAGAGCCCTCTCACCTCCATGTCTTCACCTTGATCGATAATGACCGGCGTGCTTCTGGCGTCAAATGTCATCTTTATCTCCAGCTCCGGCAGGATGACGTAAGGGAACTCGAGTCCCTTTGCCTTATGGACGGTCAGCAGCCGCACCGACTTCTCTGAGACCCCTGCCTCGATGAGGGCCCTGGTGGAGGAACGACTCTCCATGAAAGTTACGAAGCCTCCTATGCTCAGAGGGTCTGAAATCTCCTCCGAGGCCGCCATGCCCATGAGATACAGGAGGTTGGGATCGCAATCAAAGGCCCTGTGCAGGCCGAACTCCGAAATGATCCTCTCGATGAGGCTCCAGACGGGTATCAGTCCCGACACTCTCTGCAGCCGTGAAAGCCTCTCCGAGACCTCAGGCGGTATGGCAGCCGGGCTGCTCCACGGGAGCGTCCTGTTGAAGAGCCGCCTCAAGGTTCCCGCATCAAGAAGCCCCTCGACCGAGAAGAGGAAACCGAACAGGCAGACCACCTGCAGCGGGTCCTCGAGCCATCTCAGCAGGTTCATCACGGCCCTGACCGAAGGCTGCTCCAGGATGCTTTCGGCTGACTCCGTGAGGACATCGTATCCATGCCCCCTCAAGGCCGCGGCATACTCCTCACACGTCCTGTTCTTCTGACAGAGCACGGCTATGTCACCGGGGGGAACGCCCCTCTGGACGAGGTCCTGCACAAACGAAAGCACCATCTGAATCTTCGGCTCCGCAACATGCCCTCCGGCCGAGGTCTTCCCCTTTTCCCTCTCGATGAACCTCACGTCGACAAAACCCTGCCGTTCAAGGGTTGACTCCTGCACCTCATACTCGTATCCGTATGCCGACGAGATACCGGAGAAGACCCTGTTTACGAACTCCACGATTGCCTTGCCGCTGCGGAAGTTCTTCCTGAGGCTCCGAGCCTTCAGCTTTTCAGGGTAGCTGGAGAGCACGGCGTCGAAGAGCCTTCCCTCGCCGCCCCTGAACCTGTAGATGGACTGTTTCGGGTCACCAACGTAGAAGAACGATCCCGGCTTCTCCTTCTGGCCCAGCCCCGACGTCAGCTCGTCCGCTATGGGCTTCAATATCCTCCACTGAACGACGCTCGTATCCTGGAACTCGTCGATCAGCAGGTGCTCGATCCTGCTGTCGAGGCGGAAGTAGAAGTAGTCGGGACTTTCGTCTAAGAGGGCATTTCGGATGAGGAGGTTGTAACACAGCCTCGTGACATCGTTGAAGCTCAGCGCGTTGAGCCTCTGCTTTGTTCCGTCGGGGTACTGAAGGAACTTCATGAAAAGGTGAAGGGTTATACTCTGAAACAGGCGGTTTCTGCGTATGAAGTAATCCCTGAGCTCTTGCTTGAGAAGTTCAAATGCGTCCTGGACTTCAGGCGAATACTCGAGAGACGAGAAGTACCTGTAGTCAGTGTACCGGTCCTTTGCAAGGCTCGTAAGCGCCGGCAGTTCCCTGACCGATGCCTCTCTGTATCTCCTCACCTCTGCAGCCGCCGCTGTGCCGAGTTCCGGATAGGTGCCGCTCATCTTCCCGGCAAGGGATGCAGCCGCCCCTTTGACCCTCTCCTCGAGCCTGCTCAGCCGGCTGCACTCATCAAGCAGCACCGCCACGTCCGCCCTCCTCACGCTCTCCGTTTCCCACAGTCCTTCGATCTCCGTCCTTACGGAGAGCATCTCCCTGAAGCATCCGGAAAGGAGTCTGAAAGGAGAGAGCTCGGAAGATCCGCTCAGGAGGACCAGTCTTTTGAGGAGCTCTCTCGTTGAGGCATCGGCGTGGAGTCCTGCAGCAAACTCGTCGTAGGCGCTGCCGTAGATAGCCTCTTCCTCGGATTCCGTCATGATCCTGAAGTCCGGCATCACGCCGGCCTCGAAAGGAAAGAGCCTGAGTATGGAATTGAAGAAACTGTCTATGGTGGAGACCCTCAGCCGGGATATCTCCCTGACAACGGCCTCATGGACGCTTCTCGCCCTGTCCCTCACGTGCGACAAGGCACCGGCAAGGTCTTCTTCGCTCTCCCTGCGCTGCAGCCGGTATGCTGCAAGCGTGAGAGCTTCATGGTCGGGATCCCCGTCCCCCGGCGGACCGGCGGCAAGGCGGGTGATGGTCCTGACAATCCTCTCGTACATCTCGTTGGTCGCCTTGTTTGTGAAGGTGAGACAGAGTATCCTGTCAGGCTCCACACCCTCCAGAAGAAGATTCACCACCCTCAGGCTCAGGCTGAAGGTCTTTCCGCTTCCGGCCGAGGCCTTGAGGGCTATGCTCTCTTCGGGCGACAGTATATTCAGCTCGTCCGTCATGCAGGCTCCCCGGTCCCGGCACATATGTCACGCGGGTTTCTCGCCCCGAAACACCGGCTGACCTTACTCATCGGCAGATGTCCCTGTAGGAGCAATACTTGCAGTTCTGCTCCTTCCCTGTCCTCTCGAACCCCTGACTCCCGTCCCTGAGTTCCGTCACGATCCCCTCGACGTACCGCCTGAACTCCTCGTCGGTCAGGTCTCCAAAGACCTTCTTGAGCCGGAAGCTCCTCTTCAGGTCATAGTACGCGAGGGCCTCCACGACCACTCCCCTCACCGTCTCCCCGAGCATCAGGCGGTAGAGGGGAAGCTGAAAGTCCTTGAAGTCTTCATCGAGGACCGTCCTCTCCTTTGCGTTCACGTCGGACAGCTTGTAGTCTATGATCACACACCTCAGGGGGGCGCCCGACCCTGCACCGCCCTGCGGCATGACGTCGACCCTGTCGATCTTGCCCCTGAATCTCATCCCCTTCAGCCTCATGGACACCGGAAACTCGAGGTAGGACGGCTGCCAGCCCTCTTCGAACAGGGCCCTTTCCGAATCCGCGAAGACCTTCAGCTTGTCGATGAACACATCGAGTTCAAGCCTCGCATGCGGACTCTTCCTGAATATGTCGTACTGCTCGGCCTCTTCCAGCACCCCGCTTCTCAGCTCATCGGCCAGTTTCGTCCATGGAGGCGGAGATGGAAAGAGACCGGCCTGTCCCCTTCCACCTGCAGCCTCCTTCCTTCTTCGCATGGAGGTCCCGAACAGCCTGCCGTAGAGCTTCCTTATCGCGCTGTGAAATATGTTGCCGATATCGACCCTCTGCAGCTCCTCGGAGAGGTCCTCCTTCTCCCGGAGCCTCTTTATGTACTTCAGGTAGAACCTGAATCTGCACTCCCGGTATGTCCTCAGTGATGTAGGGGTCAGTTCCATGGACTCTATCACCCTCAACACGTGCTCGTCCTTGGCAGGCACATATGACTTCGCCTGTACGGAGACAGGCTGGAGAGTCTTCCGCATGGAGTCGACCTGGAGGTCCGGGCCTCTCAGCAGGCTGCAGCCCTTCTGCATCTCTATCTCCTCGATGAACCTGCTCCTCGGCCTCCTGCCCTCGGAGCAGGCATAGCTCAGAAAGACGGCTCCTGCCTTCTTCAGGAGCGCGTTGAAGTACGTCCTGCTCAGTGCCTCCCTGTCGAGGAAGGTCGGCAGCCCCACGCGCCTCCTTATCTCGGTGTTGAGGAACATCTCTTTTTCACTGGCGGGAGGCATGAACTCCTCGTTCATGTCCGGTATGATGACGGCCCTGAACCCGAGGGCCCTCGTCTCGAGCATGCCCATCACGGTGACGGGACCGCCCCAGGTATGTGGATAGGTCAGCCCCTTCAGGTATTCGTTAAGGTATGCGAGGTGTCCCAGCGGCTCCCCGCCGGGCTGGACCGGACCGTACGGAAGCATGCCGAGCATGATCAGGCTCTCGAAGAAGGCCTTCTCCGCACCTGCAAACTCGGGACTCCCGCGAAGCCTCTCGATCAGCTGGGCGTTTTTGCCCATCATCCACTCCACGAGCCCCCTGACGCGGCTGCAGAACTCGCTGAACCCCATGCTCCTGCTGAACAAGCCTTCAATCCCGCGGCAGGCGTCCGCGAGTTCACCTGTCGCACACAGGTCCTCCGGCAGGACAAAGAGCCGGTTTCTCCTCTTCACATCTGAAACAAAGGGCTCATAGCCCTCACCCGCAAGCCCCTTCACGAACGGATGCCCCAGGAAATTCATGACCGCCCTTGTCTCATATGCCCCGTCACTGCCGCGTGAGGCGAGCATCTTCTCGAGGGCCGCCAGGAACGAGTAAAACACCGTGTCCCTCATATCAAGGCCCATTGCAAAGTTCAATATGCCGTCCCTGTCGAATGCATAGAGTACCCTCTTCAGTCCGTCGTCCGGCAGGACCACTACGATCTCCTCGGGTCCTATGCCCATGTCGACGGACTTGCGGATGGAGTTCATCACAAACCCTGCCTGCTCCTCGGGAAGAGAGAACTCCTCGACCTCAATGAAGGCGGGGTAGGGGGCCGGGGGAATCTCGGGCAAGGTGACGTCACTGTCGAGGATGCTGGATATCTTCACAGTATTGCCGTCAGCCGCGCCCTCGTAATGGAGAAAGACTTTCACGTCCACCACTTCAGAGGCCTTCTCGATGAGCTTCAATTCGAACCTGCTGAGCCTCCCGGCGGAGAGGACGCAGACCCTTCTGAACCTCTTCAGGAACGCCGGATCGTAGAACCGCGGCGTCTCCGCAGGAGAGGAGAGGAAGTCACCCTTGAGAAAGATCAGGTCCGTCAGCCCCTCCTCATTCAGCGTTCTCCTGTATGCCGATACAATCTCCTCCAGCACGAGCACATCCCTCTCGTAGTCCGTGTACAGGGAGTTCCTCACGAGGTCTTCAAACCCCACACCC
This sequence comes from Nitrospirota bacterium, assembly GCA_013152485.1. Lineage (GTDB taxonomy): Bacteria > Nitrospirota > Thermodesulfovibrionia > Thermodesulfovibrionales > JdFR-85 > BMS3Bbin07. The sequence goes on from JAADGG010000043.1 coordinate 6,434, forward strand.
TCCGCAAAGACTTCGTCGTAGAACCTGAGCAGCCTCCTGCCGACCGAGGCAAATCTCAGGAAGTCCTCGTAATACCTTGCATGCTCCCGTCCGAAGAGGCTCGAGAGTTTGCCCTCGTCAAGCCCCCTGACGGCCTTCCGCAGGTACAGGAGCCTCAGTTCCTCCGGGACGAGCCCGTATCCTTCCGAGTCGAGGCACCTGAGGGTGAAGTCCTTCATCTCAAAGCAGTACGGCAGGGCAACAGGTACCGGCGAATCCTTGCTCATCAGATGGATGAGGCGCCTGATGCTTCTCGACGTAGGCATTACAGCAGCGGATTCGAAGGGGCGGGACCGATCCTGTCGCAGATACCTCAGCAGGCATTCGAGGGGGTCTTCTTTCAGGGGGATGGGCTCTATATCGATCATCACACTCTACTGCCGGGGGGTATCTTCCTCGATCCCCTCCAGCTCGACAATCTTGTTCTTCGAGGTCTCCCCTTTCAGGATACGGACGGCGCTCTTCCTTATGCCGAAAAACCTTGAAAGCACTTCCACAAGCTGTCTGTTGGCCGCCCCGTCCACCGGAGCCGACGTGAGCTTCACCTTGAGGGCGTCTCCCAGTACGCCCACGACCTCCGCCCTTGACGAGCGGGGCTCGACCCGGACCTTCAGGACCATACCGTGCTTGCCCTTTCTGAAGGGAATACCATCGAGCATGCTCAGCTGTCAGCGGGCCTTTCCCGAGCTCCTTTTACTGTAGGAACCGATGAATCCTATATTGGCCCTTATCCACCGCTTGTCCCACCAGTACAGGGGGGATACCTCCACGCCCTGGACCAGGATGCCGAAATGGAGGTGGTCTCCGCCGGCAAGGCCGCTTGAACCCGTCCTTGCTATCAGCTCTCCTTTCTTCACCTCCTGTCCCTTTTCCACCAGGATCTCGGACAGGTGTCCGTACAGGCTCATGAGCCCCAGGCCGTGGTCTATTATGACGGCGTTGCCGTATATGCCGAGCTCGCCTGCAAACTTCACGACCCCTGAGTTTGCCGCCTCGACAGGGGCGTTCGACACCGATGCCAGATCGTATCCGAGGTGTACGCTCCGGCTGATCGGCCTCCCCTTGTACAGGTAGACCCTCCGGTCTCCGTATGCAGCCATGACCTTGCTGTTCTTCAGCTGCAGGAAGCGCCCCCTCCAGAGCATCCGGGGTGCAGACTCCCTGCCTATCTCGGCCAGCCTCCGGACATCCCTCTGCCGCCACTCCTCGTTCACCTTGAGAAAGGCCTCGGCCGGTGCAGGGGGATCGGTCTCGCTGAACAGAGGGTAGATCACCCGGGTTATGAAGTCGTCGCTGATCCTGATCGAGGACCTCCTGAAGGTCTTCCTCTTCACCTTCACGGGCAGGGTCCGCACGGTCCGGTTTCCGGAGCGGTCGCGGGCCTCGGCATAGAAGACCGCCTTGGTCTTCGTGTCGACAGGAACGGGGAAGAAGACCACATAGGTGCTGTCGGGCCCTTCGGGAAGCCTGTATGCCTTGAACGGTTCTCCGTCGCCTATCCTCACGAATACCGAGTCAGCCCCCTCGGCCCTCAGCAGGGCGACCGTGCCCATGCCCTGGGAGACTGTCGACGGTGCATCGAGCACCCTGAGCTTCGGGGGCACGGTGTCAACCATGGCGTCTATCTTGTATTCCGCTTTCTTCAGGATTCCGGACCTCGCCTCTATGGTGACGACCGCCGGACCGTCCCTGAGCCCCAGGGCCTTCGGCTTCATCTCTATCGTGTACGTACTCTCAATGGTTTGAGGCTCGTCCCTTAACAACTCCCTGGTCTTCAGGTCCTGGGTGATCGAGACCGTAATGGACTTGAGGTTCCTGCCGTGAAGGGTCACGGTCTTTTCGGCAGGCAGGAGTCTGAACGCGTCCATCCCGTCCACCTCCGGAGGGGGGACGAGAAACAGTTTGTACGTCGTATAGTACAGGACTAGGATTATGAAGGGAAGCATCAGTATCAGGACGAGCTTCCTGACCTTGCCTCCCCTTTTCTTCTGGTAGCCGAAACCGTTCAAGACTTCCTCCTTACAGGTTTTATTACTCCGCAGGCTTTAATTATAATACCTTGGAGACACTAAAGCAAAGGAGTCGTGGACTCACAACGCACCGGAAACAGTGGAGCGCCGCCGGACGGATCCGCAGACTTCCGTCGCCGGACCGGAGAGGCGTCGATCCCCGGGGCTGGGGAGGACGATGAAATGGTCTGTCCGTCGTGGCTGTCGTTCGTACTCTACAATCCCGTCAGAAAGATACTGACCGACAGGGAAAAGATCCTGGCTGAATCCGGCATAACCGCCGGAAGCGTAGTCCTCGAGGTGGGGGCTGGAAACGGATTCTTCACCGAGGTGATCGCCGCGACCGCCAGGAAGGTGTACGCGGTGGAACTCCAGGACGGAATGGTGGAGAAGCTGAAACGCCGCATCGCAGGGCATGCCGGCAAGGTCGAGATAATATGCGGCGACATCGCAGAGATCGACATTCCCGCCGGTATTGCGGATGTGGCCTTCCTCTACTATTCCTTTCACGAGATAGACAGGAAGGAAGAAGGCGCAAGGAACATCGCCGGGGCTGTCAGGGCAGGGGGTGTCCTCTCGATCTACGAGCCCGTCCTGGAGGTCGGAAGGGATGCGATGGAGATGACCAGGGCCGTTTTCGAGTCGGAAGGGTTCAGGGCCGAGGCACGGAGAGACACGCTGCTGACGAGGTTTCTGCGCATGAGAAAAGTGGAAGTATAGGCATGGAGCAGAGGGGGACCGCTTCCCGCCGCTTCAGAGGTATCCCTCCGTAACATACCGGCGCATCATGCGGTGACTGTTGAAGTAGTAGGCAATCTTTCCTATGGCGTGCTGCATCATGCGTATCCATCCGTCGCGATCGTTGTAGAAGAGGGGGATGATCTCCTGTTCGAGCTTGTTGTAGAGGTCCTCGGAATCCCTCCTGTCCGCCGTCTCCTCGTCCGGAGTCAGCTCCGAAGGTGCAGGGCCTATGGACCATCCCGTGTATCCCTCTATGTAGCCCTCGATCCACCAGCCGTCGAGCACGCTGAAGTTCAGCACACCGTTATGGGCCGCCTTCATGCCGCTCGTCCCGGACGCCTCGAGGGGCCTCAGCGGGGTGTTGAGCCATACATCCACTCCGGAGACCATCTTCAGGGCGATCTCCATATTGTAGTTCTTGAGGTAGGCGATCTTTATGCTGTCGCGGAGCTCTCCAATGTAGGAAAAGATCCTCTCTATGGTCTTCTTTCCGGGCTCGTCCTGCGGGTGAGCCTTGCCCGCATAAATGATCTGTACCTTTCCGCCTGCTATCCTCTTCAGCCTCTCGATGTCCCTGAAGAGGAGGTCGCCCCTCTTGTAAGCCGTCGCCCTTCTTGCAAATCCGATGGTCAGGGTGTCATGGTTCATGCCTGTACCGGTGGTATCGTTGACATAGTCTATCAGGTGTCTCTTCGCCTCCATGTGGGCCTGCCAGATCTCCTCGTGCGGGATCTTCTCAACACGGACGAGGAGCTCGGGCTCATTGGCCCAGCCCGGGAAGTAACCGTCGAAGAGCCGCTTGAAGCTGTCCGACGTCCAGGTGAAGGAGTGCACACCGTTGGTGATCGCATGTATCTCGTACCCCGGAAACATGACGCGGGAGACGTCGCGGTGCTTCTTTGCAACACCGTTCACGTAATCACTGAGGTTGAGCGCGAGCAGGGTCATGTTGAGGTTGTCCTCTTCTCCGCCGAGTTCCTTGAGCACATCGAGGGGGATGAAGTCGCCAAGGCACCTTGCCACCAGGTCGTGGGAAAACCTGTCGTGTCCCGCCTCAACCGGCGTATGTGTCGTGAAGACACACATGCTCCTCACCTTCTCGGTGTCCCAGATGAGCTTTTCGTCCCATACCTCCTCGATGCTCCGCCTGTAGCGCCTGAGAAGCTCGAGAGTGAGAAATGCGGAATGGCCTTCATTCATATGGTATTTTTTTATCTCGAACCCGAGGGCGCTGAGCATCCTGACACCGCCTATGCCGAGGACTATCTCCTGCTTTATCCTGTAGAGGCGGTCGCCCCCGTAGAGATAGTCCGTTATCGTACGGTCTTCCGGGCTGTTCTCTTCCATGTCCGTGTCGAGGAAGAGGACCGGCACCCTGCCGCCGACTATGCTCTCCACGATATAGAGCCAAGCCCTTACGGAAACCGCCCTGCCCTCGATCTCGACCGTCACCTTCTCCGGCAGCAGTTCCATGAAGTCGGAAGGATTCCATTCCGACGGATGCTCTATCTGTCTGCCCTCGGGGGTGATGTCCTGCTCGAAGAACCCCTTTCTGCTCAGGAGCGTTACGGCTGTCAAGGGCAGTTTCAGGTCCGCAGCGGACTTGATGGTGTCGCCCGCGAGCACGCCGAGACCGCCGCTGTAGGTAGGTATCTCCTTGCGAAGACCTATCTCCATCGAGAAGTAGGCGATCTTGGGCTCATCCAAAAAATCCGTAAGTAACGACATGACAGCATATTATAGCCCAAAAACAACATAATATCCAACTGGCCGTTCAGCCCCCTTTCTTCTTGACATTTCCTTACATTTTTGTTTTAAATAATGAGAGCGGCATGACGGCAACTTTATGCCGACCTCGTTGAGAAAACATGGGCTGAAACCCGGAAAACTTTTGTTACCGAATGCTTCACGACACTTTACGAGCGCTTCATCAACTACGTCCCCATTGAAGCAGAAACAACACGGAACCACAGCGACGAGATGACCGGGGATCGGTTCATGCCGGTGCAAACACGGAGAAACAGGAGAAGACTTGAAGACTCTCATGGATAAAGAGAAAGAGCTTATAGTCAGGAAAAACATGGAGTTGAGCGCCATCCTCGAGGTGAGCCGGGTACTGACCGCCTCGTTCGACCTCGAGGAGAACCTCCGCGCCGCAATGAAGATCCTCGGCAGCCTTCTCGAGATGCAGCGCGGCTGTGTCTTCCTTCTGGATCCGCTCTCGAACGAACTCCGCATAGTGGCCGCCCACGGCCTGACAAAGGAGGAGATCAAGCGCGGCAAGTACAGGATCGGTGAAGGCATCGTCGGCAGGGTCATCAAGACCGGCTCTCCGATGTTCATCCCCAACATCGGGGAAGAGCCGAAGTTCCTGAACAGAACGGGATCGAGGCCCAAGAAGTACGGGGTCTCTTTTCTCTGCATTCCCATAGAGCTGAAGGACGAGATACTCGGGGTGATCAGCGCGGACAGGATCTATGCAGAGGAGCACGGCAGTGTGGACGACGACATCAGGGTGCTCAAGATAGTGGCCTCGCTGATTGCCCAGTTCGTAAAGCTCTGGGAAAACTACCGGAAGGCCGAACAGGAGAGGGAGTCCCTGCGGTCCCAGCTGAAGGAGAGGTACAGCCTGCCGAACATCATCGGTGAATCCGAGAAGTTTCAGAGCGTACTCAAGGCCGTGATGAAGGTTGCCAGCACGGATACGACCGTTCTGCTCCTTGGCGAGAGCGGCACGGGAAAGGAGCTGATTGCACGGACGCTCCACTACCAGAGTCATCGAGCGAAGGGACCATACGTGGCGGTAAACTGTGCCGCCCTGCCCGACAATCTGCTCGAAGTAGAGCTCTTCGGCGTTGAGAAAGGGGCGTTTACGGGTGCGACGACGAGCAGGACCGGAAGGTTCGAGCTTGCAAGCGGCGGCAGCATATTCCTCGACGAGATAGGCGAGATACCCCTGGGTCTCCAGGCAAAGCTGCTGAGGGTGCTGCAGGAGCGCACGTTCGAAAGGGTCGGATCCTCCAAGTCGATAAAGGCGGACGTGAGGGTGATTGCCGCCACGAACAAGAACCTGCAGGAGGAGGTGCGTCAAGGAAACTTCAGGGAAGACCTCTACTGGAGGCTTAACGTCGTTCCCATAGTCCTTCCTGCCTTGAGGGAGAGAAAGCGTGACGTTCCCCTGCTGCTCAACTACTACCTCGACAAGTTCAACAAGACATACAACAAGCACGTACAGATCTCGGAAGAGGCACTTGCAATATTCAGCGAGTACTCCTGGCCGGGCAACGTGAGGGAACTCGCCAACACCGTCGAGAGGCTGGTCATAATGACGGAAAAGGACACGATTGGACCGGAAGACCTCCCCTTCAACCTCGCATCCGCCGATACCCGCGTCTCCACGAAGAGGTCATCCGCCTTCCATGAGGAGCACACCCTCGGTCACGAGGTGCAGAACCTCGAACGTGAGAGGATCATTCGGGCCTTGATGGAGCACAACTACATCCAGCACAGGGCCGCGAAGGCCCTCGGCATCACACCGAGGCAGCTCGGCTACAGGATAAAGAAATACGGCATAGAACTGCAGAACCTGAAATAAAAAAAGGGGGGCTGAGTTGCACAGCCCCCCTTTCGAGTCACTCGACGAATGCGCGCTACAGCGCCGTCTCTCCTTTTTCCCCGGTCCTTATCCTGTAGGCCTCGCCGACAGGCGTTACGAATATCTTGCCGTCGCCGATCTTGCCCGTCTTTGCGCTTTCGAGGATCTTTTCGATGACACTCTCCGCCATGTCGTCAGGAACCACTATCTCCACCTTGACCTTGGGCACGAACGTGACCTCGTATTCAGCCCCCCGGTACACCTCGACATGGCCCTTCTGCCTGCCGAATCCCTTCACTTCTGTCACGGTCATACCCTGGACACCCAACTTGTGCAATTCATCCTTTACCTCATCGAGCTTGAAGGGTTTTATTATTGCCTCGATCTTTTTCATCTTCTCCTCCTGTTCACTTTGACACGGTCTTCACAGCTTCAACCCCTTTGCCGACGGATGGATCTGGAAGTCGGGATACGCCTCGATGCCGTGCTCCTCAACATCGAGCCCCTCAAGCTCTTCTTCCGCGCTTACCCTCAAGCCGATGGTGGCCTTGATAAGCTTGAACAGGATGAAAGCCGTCGGGAAGACCCACAGGAACGCAGCCGCAATCCCGATCAGCTGCACCCCGAGTATCTTCAGGGTAACACCTTCGGCGTTGAATAGTCCAGCAGCGAACGTCCCCCACGCACCACAGACACCGTGGACGGATATCGCACCGACGGGATCGTCGATCTTCAGCACCTGATCGATGAAGACGACGGAGAGCACGACTATTATGCCGGCTATTATCCCGATCAGCACGGCACCGCCGGGCAGTACGTTTGCACAGCCTGCCGTAATGCCTACGAGACCGGCCAGGGCGCCGTTCAGTGACATGGTGGCCTCAGGCTTCTTGAACATGATCCACGACATCATCATTGCACCCACTGCACCGCCAGCAGCCGCCAGGGTCGTATTGACCGCGATCAGGGCTATGTCCTTCGTGGCAGCGGTGGTACTGCCCGGGTTGAACCCGTACCAGCCGAACCAGAGGATGAAGACCCCAAGGGCACCGAGCGCGATATTGTGGCCCGGTATGGCCTTGACCTTTCCGTCCACGTACTTCCCGAGCCTCGGTCCCAGCACGATCGCACCGGCAAGGGCGGCCCATCCGCCGACCGAATGGACGACCGTCGAGCCTGCAAAGTCGATGAAGCCGAGCCCTTCGAGCCAGCCGCTGCCCTTGTAGAGGCTTCCCCAGGCCCAGGAGCCGAACACCGGATAGATCAGCCCGCTTATCACCACCGAGTATGCAAGATAGGCCACGAACTTGGTCCTCTCAGCCATCGCCCCCGATACGATGGTGGCGGCGGTGGCGGCAAAGACCACCTGGAACATCCAGAATGCGAGCGTCCAGGGATCCTTGTCCTGAGCAAAGTCACTCAGGAAGAACCCGGTGGTTCCAAACCAGCCCGTCTTCGTGACCCCGAACATCAGTGCAAAGCCGATCGCCCAGTACGCGATTGCCCCCATGGACATGTCCATCAGGTTCTTCATCAGTATGTTAACGGTATTCTTTGCCCTTGTGAACCCTGCCTCCACCATGGCGAATCCCGCCTGCATGAAGAAGACGAGAAATGCGGCCACCAGCGTCCAGACGAAGTCTGCATTCGTCTGAACGTCGGCAGCGGTTGTCTCCGCCTCTTCAGTTGCGGGCTGAGCAGTCTGGGACTGCTCAGCCGCTGCAACCTCGGGAGGGTTGGAAAGGCCCTGCTCATCGGCATACAGCATGCCTGCCGATGAGAGCAAAAGGGCTACTACAGCGATTATCAACAATCGTTTCATTTATGCCTCCATGACCTCCGATTTTGAATTCACGGCCTGTCCTAAAAATCGATGTCCAACTGCAGCGTGGCAGTCGGCTTGTAGCTGCTCTCGTTGTAGATGTCGTAGCCGACGATCACCCCGACGTTCGGAGCGAACTTCCAGGCGACACCGAAGCTGAGTGCGCCGTAGCCGTTCTTGCCGCCCTGGTAATCGATGGCTGCCCAGAGCTTGTCCGACACCTCTGAGATGGTCCTGTCCCAGGACAGGAGTATGCCGGTGTTGTCCTTTTCACCGTTTATATCGACGAGGACCTTGTCGTTGCCGGCATAGTAGCCTGCAGAGAGCCTCCCGATCTTGTCGAAGGTCTTGGCGACAAGGCCGTAGAATATGTTGGAGTCGGAGACGTCCTTCTCTGTACCGAAGTCATAGCCGCCGACAGCGACCGCAGGGGCCCCCTCGAAGAGCACGCCCTCGGGCACTCCGAGCTTGGCGTTGAAGAGCAGGGGGGACCCGTGTGCTCCGTCCACATCCCTGTAGTCGATCCCTGCCTCAAGCTGTATCTTCTCAAGCGGCAGCACACCGACGGTCAGCCCGATGTTCGTCACTATCCCGCTCCCTGAAGTCCCGATGTACGAATCAAAGCCGTAGTGAGGCGTCTTGTACGGCTGGATGTCCGTCGAGGGAATCCATATCTGTGTCGACGGCGTTGCATAGGCTATGCCCGAAAAGACAACCAATGCCAGAATGCTTACAGCCAATACCCTGAAAATCTTCTTCATAACTGTCCTCCTCTGAAACTTTTTGTTTTCTTGTTTTTTGCTGCAATATACCGAACAGAATATCTAATCGAACCTGACTGCTGTTTTAGTCGCGATCTGTAAATCCTGCAGTTGCACACCACCTCCTTGGCATAATTGTTTAACAGGCCCCAGGGTCCTATCTGTCAAGGGAAGTCCCCTCCGCCTTTCCCGGTCTTCAGGCTGACACCATGCCACCTCGTCCCTATATCCGCAAGAGCAAGGCATCCGGCTTCAAGGCCCCTGCCCGAACCCGCCGCCTCGAGACATCCGGCGGAAATCCCCCTCGTCGCTCTCCTCTCGATCCTCTGCTTCAGGGAGTGCATGGCTCGGCCTCTCAGCTCGCAGGATACTATAGCCAGAACCGTGCCACTTCGTAACCCCCTGTTTTGCTTGACTTTTCGGCACCGCCACGAACATACAATTTTGTATGAAGCTACAATTTTGTAGCTGCAACCCTCCTCCGAAGCGTGTGGAGACCCGAGACCATCCCGTGAATCTGGTAAGACCGGAAGGCGACTTGATATAATCTACCCCATGACGGAAAGCAAGAAGATCGCAAGGTCGGCCTCCCTCATCTCCCTCGCCACCTTTCTCAGCCGTATCCTGGGATTTGTCAGAGACATGGTGATAGCCGGTTTCTTCGGCGCCACCGGCCTCTCCGACACCTTTTTCGTGGCCTTCCGCATTCCGAATCTCCTGAGGGAGCTTTTTGCCGAGGGGTCCATGTCTTCGGCATTCATCCCGGTACTCACGGAGACCAAGGTGAAGAGCGGGAAGGAGGAGGCCCGCAGACTTGCGCGAATAACCTTCACGTTCATAATCATAGTCGTGGGATCGATATGCATTGCGGGAATCATCTTTGCGCCCGTGATAGTCAGGCTAATAGCCCCTGGGTTCACCGACCCCGAGCAGCTGGCCACCACCGTACTCCTTACGAGGATAATGTTTCCGTTCCTCCTGTTCGTAAGCCTTGCGGCCCTTACAATGGGCGTCCTGAACGTCGAGAGGGTATTCTTCGTACCGGCACTCTCGTCTGCATGGTTCAACACAGCCATAATCCTCACGATAATCCTCCTGGCATCGCATCTGAACAGGCCGATTCTCGCCGTTGCCATAGGTGCGACCGTCGGGGGGGTCGTCCAGTACGCCACCCAGGTGCCGTCATACCTCAGGAGGGGCTACTCGTACGGGATAGACGCCGATTTCAGACATGAAGGGCTCCGCAAGATGGCCCTCCTGGTCCTGCCGCTGACACTCGGTCTTGCCGTATCGCAGATAAACATATTCGTGAGCACCATACTTGCGTCGTTCCTGCCCGAGGGCAGCATCACCTACCTGTACTACTCGATGCGCCTCATCCAGTTTCCCGTGGGGATCTTCGGGGTGGCCATGGGGATGGCGGCACTGCCTGCACTGTCGTCACACGCTGCAAAGGGCGACATGGAGGCACTCGGGAAGGACTTCTCCGCCACCCTCAGGCTCCTCTTCTTCATAACGGTTCCGTCCATGGCGGGGCTGATCGCGCTGAGGTATCCCATCGTCAACCTACTCTTTCAGCGAGGAGAGTTCAATTACATCGCCACGGAAGGGACTGCGTTCGCCCTCGTATTCTACTCCCTCGGCATATGGTCCATGGTCGGTGTAAGGGTCGTGGTTGCGGCATTCTATTCAATGCAGGACACCCGCACGCCGGTAAAGGTGGCCCTCCTCTCGCTGGCAACCAACATCGTCCTGAGCCTCCTGTTGATGGGGCCCCTGAAGCACGGCGGGCTCGCGCTCGCAAACTCCATAGCATCCGGGGTCAACTTCTCTCTGCTCTTCTACATGTTGAGAAGAAAGATCGTGAGTGTCGAGTGCAGGAAGGTCCTGACCTCTTTCTCGAAAACCGTCGTCGCTTCTTCGGTAATGGGGGTCACGGCATGGGCCATGCTCCGGGGCCCGCTCTGGATCAGCGGAGGAGAGGTCCTGAAAAAGAGCATATATCTCGGAGGGACCATCTTCCTGTGTGCAGGCCTGTACTTCCTGACCGCCATGGCGCTCAGGAGCGAAGAGCTGAAGACCCTGTTCAACCTGTTCAGGAGGGGGAAGGGTGGCTGACGTCAGGACACACGCAGTGAGGGCGCTCCGTCCATGAAAGAGGAGAGGCTTACAGGGGTAATCTGCAGGCGATACTGCGAGTATTACAAGGAGGGCAGGGAGAACCTGCTGTGCGGAACCTACGTCTACCTCGCTCGGAGATACCCGGTACAGGAGCTCGAAAGGGCTCCCGACGGGATAGTCCCCGACTTTTCCGAGGATGCCTACATCCTCGAGAAGATATGCAGGGGGTGTGAGTTCTTCATAGACGGATGCGGCTTCAGGGAGGGAAGCCCCGGGCCTCCATGCGGCGGATACTACCTTGTGGAGTGGCTAAGAAAGCAGTCCTGACAGCGGACACCCCTCACAGCGCGGCTTCGGCCTGCAGAACTCCTTGCCGAGCCTTACAAGGAGCGCGTGGTATTCGTTGAACAACCCTGCATCGTGGGGCAGGGCGGCGTGAAAGAGCTCTTGAAACCTCTCGTAGGACTCGGAGGCATCCATGATCCCGTGTCTCGAAAGCACCCGCTTGGTATAGGCATCTATGACGAAGACCGGCCTTCCGAGTGCATAGAGGAGGATGGAGTCTGCGGTCTCGGGCCCTATGCCGTGGACCTTCAGCAGCTGTCGCCTCAGTGTCGGGGTGTCGACATCTTTCATCCGCGAGACACGGCCAAAGTAGCGCTCGATGAAGAAACCGACAAAGGACTTCAGCCTCCCGGCCTTGATATTGAAATACCCTGCAGGCCGGATCAGGCCGGCAAGCCTCTCCTGGCTCATCCTGTTGATGGCTGCAGGAGTCAGTGCCTTCGCCCTCTTCAGGTTCTCTATTGCACGCTCCACATTGGTCCAGTTCGTGTTCTGCGTGAGTATCGCCCCCACCATCACCTCGAAAGGGCCGTCTCCAGGCCACCAGTGCTGGGGGCCGAAGGCGGAATGGAGCCTCCTGAAGATATCCATCAACAGTCCCTTTGTGTCCGGTTCAACCACTCGCATTCCCCACTGTCCGACGTATCCGACATGCAAGCTGCGGGATCCGCGGCTGCCTCCCGCCGGTGCCGGACTATTATAACACGCCGCTGGCAGCGCCCCCACCTGCCGGTGCGGACTGACAACAACCGCCATCCCGAGTGACATAATGCGGCATGCCTTCACGACGGCGCTTCCGCCGGATCCCGGGAAGGAGAGTGACACACACTGCAGATCCGCCTGTTTTTTCTGCATAAACGGTCCCGGATGTTCCTGTAGTCTGCAGGCCGCTTCCATGGCAAAGAACTTGCTGCCTTCATCTCCCGGTGCCCGGAAGGCGTGTTTCTGCAAACATGCCCCGGGAACCGGCTCCGGGGTCCGTGACGTGTCCGCTGAAGGGGCGGACTAAACTTTTGTGCAAAACGTCCGATAAGTGTACTCTCCTGACGAGGAGACAGGCTGTAGAGTGAGCGGCTTCCGCTCTTTATCGTCAACAGGCTCGAGGGGGTGTAAAGGAAAGGACTCGACATTCGCGGACTTACCGCAATCGTTCATGAACCGGGAGTACAGTTCAACCAAACTCTATCCTGACAAGGAGGGAACCTTATGAAGATGAAGTATCGCATGCTGGTTGTGGTCGCGTTCAGCGCGCTTGCCCTTGTTGTGACAGGTTGCAGCAGCGGCGGGGGCAGTTCGTCCACGACAACTGATGCAGGAGTGGCCACGGCCTTGAAAGTGGCGGAAAAGGTAAGTGTCGTCGACGCGCAGGATACGGGCTCGAGCGGCGTAAGCCCGTTGACCATAGGCGTGTTCCGGATCAGTCCGTCCGACCTGCCTGCGGATTCGGACTACTTCAAGGATGAAAGCTTCGTGTATGTGGAAGAGCGCTCCACCGAGGCCTTCAACATGATAAACGAGATCCTCTGCATGATGTCACAGACCAGGTATGAAGAGATGATGAACAAGGGGGCATACAAGGCACAGATTGACGTAAACCAGTGCAGCAGCACCAATGACAGCGCGGAGAGCGCAGGGCAGAGCTCCCAGAACCAGACATCCGGCTCTTCCGCCCCGGACTACGAGATGTGGATAGTGGATTCATCGAGGACGGATGCAAGCTCACCACATATCGTCAAGGTATGGGTCAACGAAGGGGCCAGCGACTTTGAGCCTCCAAAGGTGATATACGTGAAAGTGACCATAACCGAGGGAGTCAGCGACTCGAACCCGTACGGTCTGTTCACCATGAACTTCAAGGCCTATCCGGTGATCAACGGGTCGGTCGACACCACCGTACCCATGTTCAAGGGCATCCTGAAGACCGAGAAGGACTCATCCGGCAAGATCATCCTGCAATTCATCACGGACGGCAGCTTCGACACCCCGGACGGGACCGTTGGCTTTGCCCAGAAGGTCGCCCTCGACAGGTCCGTCGACGGTTCAAGCGGTGCGGGCACCGTGTACACACGCGATTCATATCCCTCGCCCACGGGCATCCAGACGAACGAGTCGAACTTCAACATCGCCTTCAACAGCGATTACTTCCTCAGGGTCGACACGAGCGCGGGCACGCAGGTATGCCTCAGCAGGACCTCGTTTGACGAGACCGCATGGAGGTACGGCCTCTACGACTCCAGCGGCAACAGGGTGGTACGCAACTCAGGATTTCCGATCAAGGTCACACAGAACGGGGTGGACTATTTCGGATGGATAGGCTTCTGGGGGCTCTGGTTCCCAGAGGAGGTGAGCCTGAACAGCGGAGACACCGTCTATAAAATCACGTACGGCCCCGACGGCGACACGGAAACACCCTACAGTGTATTCACTGCCGGCGGCAAGCTCATAAAACACACCCGGAAGGTGCTGACACTCGGAGACATCAAGAACGTGCCTCTCGACTGGTGGGATCCTGCAACCGGGACCAACTACCGCGTGGTATGGACGGGAAGCGCATTCAACAAGGTCTCGGCACTTAACGACACCACCTGGATGTGGGAGGACATAACCCCCACGGCCCTCGACCTTACGGCCCTCGACTGGACCGAGCTCAACTTCTGGTCCCAATCCCTCGGAGGCAATGTACAGGTGAAACTCGACGACCCTGCAGACACCACCGACGACTGCGTACCTGATACGACGACCGGGACCTTCGACTGCTCGGGGAGCGCCACCGACACCACAAAAGTGGTCTTCTTCTCGGAGGACATGGTATATCCGGACCAGCTGACACAGGACCTCAACCTCGTATGCTTCGAGAACTGCCCGGACCCGGTCAACATAAACGGCGCAACCCCCTACTTCACTTCGTCCACACCTGAAGACCCGAACAATATCCTCTACCAGGATGTCGCCCCTTCGAGCGCCACGAACTATACCTTCACCTTTGACGCAGCGAACATGGTCCTCACGTACAGCGGGAGCAACGTTGTGCTGACATCCACGGACAGCCCCAACGAGTGGGGAGTGACGTCCGGGCCCCTCTTCGTACCTACCACCGAAAACCTGAGCGCCCTGGCGTGTGACTGGGACACTACAGGAAACACCACATGCGCATGGCAGGCCTGGAGCAACCTGAGCGAGTTCTACACGTGGGAGACGGGCCTGAACGAATGGAACAGGTTCACCGCCCTGAAGGACGCAAGCAACAACTTCCTGACCTTCGATCCTCCACTCCCCGTCAAGTACGTCCATACGCAGACTGACGCTACAAAGCCGGACTACAAGTACAACGGCAGCACGTTCTATCTCGAGTACAACGGCTTCGGAGACCTCTTCGGCATACCTGGCAAGTGCGTGGACTGGGACAGCGGCGAAGACGAGAGCTGTGACGAGACGAGCAGGTGGGTACCGGAGATCACCATTCCCGACGGCTCGGAGGTGACGGACGGCACCGACGGCACCACAACATACCTTGTGAAGGCTCTCGAGAAGGAACAGAGGATGAAGGCCGTAGCGGAAACCAGCTGCTCCGGGCTCACTGCCACATCCTATACGCTGCCGTCGATAGACGACTGGGTGGACCCTGCCATCGGTGATGCACCGGAAATCAGCAGTGCACCGGCTGTAATCGGCGGAGTACTCCAGGAGTAGAAGCAAGGCATCATGTCTCAAGGAAGGCACGGGCGGGGCTTTGTGCCCCGTCCGGTGTCATCCGTTCCGTCAGTCCGCACCTATGGCATCCGAGAGAGCCTCTCCACCATTCCAAAATACTCCTCTGCACACTCCTCTTCCACCTCGCGCATCCGCTGGAACGGCCCGTTGAAATCCTTTTCACCGGCTGTAAATACTCCGTGTCCGTATACGATGACGGCATCCGATTCCCCGAAGGCCCCGGGCACGGTCCTCACCATGCCTGTCGGCCCGGTTCCAACCTCGCCGGGCACGACCGGCACACCGCAGACATGCCGTTTCTCCGGACACGCCTTGTAGCACTGCCCCCTAAGCGGGCACTCCCTGAGGCAGTGCATGGACATGATCACGGAGA
>JAADGG010000012.1 GCA_013152485.1 Nitrospirota bacterium
ACGACAACGCCGAGGTGAGGCGATGGGGAGAACCGAGGGAGTTCGGCTTCGAGCCCCTCAACCACTGGGACATAGCAGAGAGCCTCGACATCGTCGACTTCGACAGGGCGTCTAAGATCGCAGGGGCACGGTTCTCCCTCATGAAGGGCCTCGGGGCAAGGCTCGAGAGGGCGCTCATGAACTTCATGCTCGACATGAACACGTCAAAGGGCTACAGGGAGGTCTTCCCCCCCATCCTGGTGAACCGCGAGAGCATGACCGCCACGGGCCAGTTGCCGAAGTTCGCACCCGACCTCTTCAGGACCGCCGAACCCGAGCTCTACCTCATACCCACGGCCGAGGTGCCCGTGACGAACATCCACAGGGAGGAGATCCTCCACGAAAGCGACCTCCCCATCTACTACACCGCATACACCCCTTGCTTCAGGCGCGAAGCAGGCTCCTACGGCAAGGACACCCGCGGTCTCATCAGGCAGCACCAGTTCAACAAGGTCGAGCTCGTGAAGTTCGTCAGGCCGGAGGACTCGTATGAAGAGCTCGAAACCCTCACGAGGGACGCAGAGGAGATCCTGCAGAGGCTCGGCCTCCACTACAGGGTCGTGGCGCTCTGCACCGGAGACCTCGGGTTCTCGGCTGCAAAGACCTATGACATCGAGGTCTGGCTGCCGGGGCAGGGCCGCTACAGGGAGATATCCTCGTGCTCGAACTTCGAGGACTTCCAGGCCAGGAGGGCGAACATACGTTTCCGGAGGGAGGACAGGAAAGGCACGGGCTTCGTCCATACACTCAACGGCTCGGGCCTTGCCATAGGGAGGACAGTAGTTGCAATCCTCGAAAACTACCAGCAGGAGGACGGTACGGTACGGTTGTGATCCCCGAGGCGCTGAGGCCGTACATGGGAACGGACGTGATCAGGTAATCCGGGAAGCGGGACGCTTGCCATTGAAATCCCTACAATTTTGTATGACAATTTTGTAGGGCATACAAAATTGTAGGTGTGGTTCGAGCTCTTTTTCCCTATGAATCAAGGCCTTTCAAATGTGGCACGGATATTGTAAATCCCACATGCTGCCGACAAACGCCGGGTTGAATGCCGGCATTTTAATCTCTACCGAAGAAAATCAAAAACTCTACAGGAGGTACGTTCAATGAAGATGGTTTCCGCTGTAATCAAGCATTTCCGTCTCGACAATGTGCGGAAGGCCCTGACGGACATCGGTGTTGAGGGCATGACGATCATCGAGGTGAAGGGGTTCGGCAGGCAGAAGGGACACATGGAGGTGTACAGGGGCGTGGAGTACGAGGTGAGGTTCCTGCCCAAGATCAAGATCGAGGTGGCGGTATCCGACGAAAAGCTCGATCAGGTCGTCGATGTGATCCAGGAGGCCGCGAGGACTGGAGAGATAGGGGATGGAAAGATATTCATCTACAACCTGCAGGACGTCGTGAGGATAAGGACGGGAGAGAGAGGAGAGGAAGCGATATGATGAAGAGAGTCTTTTCAGGAGTCCCGGCATTGGCCGGCTTGATGGTGCTGCTTGTCTCCAGCAGCGCGTTCGCTGCAGAGGCGTCTGGGATCGATACAGGGGATACGGCATGGATACTGATATCCGCTGCCCTCGTCATGCTGATGACGCCGGGGCTTGCGTTCTTCTACGGCGGAATGGTCAGGAGCAAGAACGTCCTCGGCACCATAATGCACAGCTTCATAATACTCTGTATAATGAGCGTGGTCTGGGTGCTCTGGGGATACACTCTCGCCTTCGGCCCTGACATAGGCGGCTTTGTGGGCGGACTGAAGTGGATAGGCCTTCAGGGAGTGGGCCAGGAGCCCGCTCCGCTGGCACCTACGGTGCCGCACCTTGCGTTCATGATGTTTCAGGGGATGTTTGCAATCATAACCCCCGCCCTCATAACCGGGGCGTTCGCCGAGAGGATGAAGTTTTCGGCGCTGGTCGTCTTCACCGTGCTCTGGGCGACGATCGTCTACTCCCCGGTATGCCACTGGGTGTGGGGAGGCGGCTGGATCGGCGCCAAACTCGGCGCCCTCGACTTTGCCGGCGGTACGGTCGTGCACATCAACTCGGCGATCGCAGCCATAACAGCGGCGATCATCGTTGGAAAGAGGAAGGGCTACCTCCAGGAGGCCATCATGCCGCACAACCTCCCGATGACCATCCTCGGCGCAGCGCTTCTGTGGTTCGGATGGTTCGGGTTCAATGCAGGCAGCGCCCTTACGTCGGGCGGCCTCGCCTCGCTCGCCTTCGTGACCACCAACACCGCAGCCGCGGCTGCAGCCATGAGCTGGGCCCTCGCAGAGTGGGGACACAGGGGTAAGCCGACGGCCTTCGGTGCGGTCAGCGGTGCCGTGGCAGGACTCGTCGCCATAACGCCTGCAGCAGGCTTTGTGAGCCCCCTGTCCGCCATACTCATAGGCATAGGCGCAGGCATCTTCTGCTACCTCGCAGTCAACATCAGGCCGAAGATCGGTTACGACGACTCCCTCGACGTGCTCGGCATCCACGGAGTGGGAGGCCTCTGGGGCGCGCTCGCCACAGGCCTCTTTGCATCCACCGCGGTCAACTCCGGCGGCGCCGACGGCCTCTTCTTCGGCAATCCCTCGCTGTTCACCGCACAGGTCCTTGCAAGCGTCGCAACCATACTCTATTCCGGAATCGCAACCATTGTAATACTGAAGCTGGTCGACTGGACCGTAGGACTCAGGGTGAAGGAAGAGGAAGAGGTCGAGGGTCTTGACCTCAGCCAGCACGGTGAGACAGGATATAACCTGTAGGCTGCAGGCCCGAGTGCCGGGTCGAGAAATCTCTGCGCTTTTAAGGAGAAGGTTATGCCGGTACTTATAGTGAAGAACATCCCGATGGAAGGACCAGGAACGATCGAGGACTTCCTGAGGGAGAAGGGGATTCCCTACACCATAGCCGAGCTCTCGAAGGGCGAGCAGGTCGCGGACACGGCGGACTATTCGCACCTCGTGGTCATGGGCGGGCCCATGGCCGTCTACGAGATGGACAGGTATCCGTACCTCGGTTACGAGGCGGACCTCATAGGAAGGTTCATAAACGAGAAAAAGGCAGTCCTCGGCGTCTGCCTCGGCGCCCAGATGGTCGCCCACTGCCTCGGCGCAAGGGTCTACGCCGGTGACGTCAAGGAGATCGGCTGGTACGAGGTCGACATAACTCCCGAGGGCATGGCGGACGAGGTCTTCTCGAGCATTGCGGTCGATGGAAGACCCGTCGCCGAGGTCTTCCAGTGGCACGGCGACACGTTCGACCTCCCCGAGGGCGCTGTAAGGATCGCCTCGTCGTCCGCCTACCCGAACCAGGCATTCAGGTACGGCAGCCGCATATACGCACTGCAGTTTCACATAGAGGTCACACCCGCGATTCTCAAGGAGTGGTTCGAGGGCGAAGAAGGGGTCGACGTCGAGGATATGCTCGCTCACACCGAGAAGATATACCCGGAGTATTACAAGAGGGCGATGAAGTTTTATGACAAATTTTTTTCTTGACAAAGCGGAAAAATTTGTAGTAAGTTTATCGGCAACCCATTACCGTTAAAATACGAAATTTCAACTTTCAGGAGGTAGTCCATGACACCAAAGGATGTCTTGACGTTTGCTCAGGAAAACGACGTGGTTATGGTGGACTTCAAGTTCATCGACTTTCCAGGGGTTTGGCAGCACTTCTCGGTGCCGATCGATGAGCTGAAGGAGGAGACGTTTGAAGAGGGTGTCGGCTTCGACGGTTCGTCCATAAGGGGCTGGCAGGCGATCAATGCCTCGGACATGCTGATCATGCCCGACCCGGAGACCGCCATACTCGACCCGTTCAGGAAGTATCCCACGCTCAGCCTCGTCTGCAACATCGTCGACCCCATCACCAAGGAGCCATACTCCAGGGACCCGAGATACATCGCGCAGAAGGCGGTCCAGTACCTCAAGTCCACCGGCATAGGTGACACTGCATACTTCGGTCCGGAGGCCGAGTTCTTCATCTTCGACGACATTCGGTACGACCAGAACGCGCACAGCGGCTACTACTTCGTCGACTCCAAGGAAGGCATCTGGAACTCCGGCAAGGACGAAGGGCCAAACCTCGGCTACAAGCCGAGACACAAGGAGGGATACTTCCCGGTTCCGCCCACTGACAGCCTCGAGGACATAAGGACCGAGATGGTCACCATCATGAAGAGGTGCGGCATACACGTCGAGGCACAGCACCACGAGGTGGCCACGGCAGGCCAGGGTGAGATAGACATGAGGTTTTCACCGCTCGTGGAAATGGCCGACAAGCTCATGCTCTTCAAGTACATAGTCAAGAACGTGGCCCGTGCCCACGGCAAGACAGCCACCTTCATGCCGAAGCCGGTATTCGAAGACAACGGCTCGGGCATGCACACGCACCAGAGCATCTGGAAGGACGGCAAGCCCCTGTTCGCCGGCAACGAGTACGCAGGGCTCAGTGAGATGGCCCTCCACTATATCGGCGGAGTCCTGAAGCATGCCAAGGCACTCGCCGCACTCACAAACCCGACGACCAATTCGTACAAGAGGCTCGTGCCCGGGTTCGAGGCTCCGGTCAACCTCGCATATTCGGCAAGAAACCGCTCTGCTGCGATAAGGATCCCGATGTACTCGCCTTCACCAAAGGCGAAGAGGGTGGAGGTGAGGTTCCCCGATCCCTCATGCAACCCCTACCTCGCATTTGCAGCACTGCTGATGGCCGGACTCGACGGCATAGAGAACAAGATCGATCCCGGAGAGGCGCTCGACAAGGACCTCTATGAGCTTCCGCCGGAGGAACTCGCAAAGGTCCCGCAGATCGTCGGAAGCCTCGACGAGGCAATCGACAGCCTCGAGAACGATCACGAGTTCCTGCTCAAGGGAAACGTCTTCACCGAGGATGCGCTGAAGACCTGGATGGCATACAAGAGGGAAAACGAGGTCGATGCCCTCAGGCTCAGGCCTCATCCTTACGAGTTCTTCCTCTACTACGACATTTAAACCTTCAATACAGAGCATCCGCCTGGAAAGACCTTCTTTCCAGGCGGATCTCCTTCAGGCCGCCACACTCCCCCTCCTCTCTCGACTCCGGCGCAGGACGACCGCCGCTCGGACACCCTACTGCATCCACGCATCCTTCACCCATGAGAAGCCCGTTGGATCAAGATAGAAGAGTGTCCGTGAAATGAGCTGTTGCTTGGATACAACAGTGTACGGTAAAAACAGCGGTTTTATTCACTATTCCCCGCTCCATCGATAAAACGACCAAGTTACGGGAAGGGAGCGATATGACAGAGTCTGAACGGTTTCAAGTATCACAAGAGCTTCACC
>JAADGG010000068.1 GCA_013152485.1 Nitrospirota bacterium
ATCCGGTCGCCTCAATGTAAAGATTTCCAACAGTACATCGTCGAAATCATTCAGAGAGCACCGTAACCTGTTGAAAAAACAGGACAAAAAAAGACATGTGGCCGTCGGCACGAAACTTGCTAAATTATAACAGGAGCAATCTCCTGGTGAAGCGTTATCTTTATGTGCAGGGATTATGTGCAGGGACGGATCAGACAATCGATGAAGCCACCAAGATAACTTGCAATCATTCATCCGGAGGAGATAGGCATGGAACAAGCACAAGCCGTTGGAATCGATAGGCCGGGCTACATGGTTGCTGCCAAAATATTATATAATAGTCCCCTGATGAGAAGTCCTGAACTGTTCCAGAAGAAGTTCTCGATCCTGCAAGAAATATCAAGTGCGATGGTCATCACTGACGACATAACGGCCATAGCAAACCTTATGCTCGACCTCGCCATAAACTACACGAATGCCGAGAAAGGCTCTCTCATGCTGCTGAACGAACGCGGAGACTTGTATGTACTCGCAGCGCGGGGAATAGACTCACAGTCTATCAAGAACTACAGGGTGAAGCTGGGCGAGGGTATAGCAGGCACCGTGGCAAAGACACAGTGCCCTGTGCTCGTAGAGGATATAGACCGGGACGAACGCTTCCGCAGATCAACCAAGAGGGATCATTACAAGACGAGGTCTTTCATTTCATGCCCTGTGGTGAGCAAGAACACGCTGCACGGCGTGCTGAACATAAACGACAAGCGTGACGGTACTCCGTTCGCTGAAGACGAGTTCGACCTCATCACGATAATAGCAAACCAGGCCGCAATCGCCCTCGAGAACGCCTCGCTCATGAACCAGCTTCGGGCAAAGGCCGCCGAGCTCGAGGATATAAACAAGAAGCTCATAGAGACAGACGTGGCAAAGACAGAGTTCATAGCCAGCATATCCCATGAACTGCGCACGCCTCTGAATTCGATCAAGGGGGCCATCTATTATCTCCAGCAGTCAGGGAAAATGGCGGAACATGAACAGAGCGAGTTCCACGGAATCATCTCGAGCGAGACCGACAAACTGATCTCCATTGTTGAGGACCTTCTCGATTTTCTCAGGCTCGAAGACGAAGTCCGCGTCATAAAGAAGAGCATCATCAACCTGGCAGACATCCTCGGCGAAATAAGGAGCTCAAAGTCCCTCAATGTCATGCTCGCAAGAAAGAACGTGAAACTGAAGATCGACATAAAGGACGGCATATCGGATATAGTGGGCGACAAGATACGGATCGTCCAGTTCTTCATCAACCTGATAGAGGGATTGGTTCACTATCTCGACTGGGGCGAGTCGATAGAGATTGCAGCAGATGAAGACGACTTCGTAAGGATACGGCTCAGCCTTTCAAGGAGATTGCCCCAGTCCATCCTTCCTTATCTCGTCAACTCGAGACACCTCTTTCACACCAACCAGCCGGAGGAGAAGCTGAAGCTCTATCTTGCCAAGCGGGTTGCAGAGTTTCACAAGTGGAACATTGCCGCAGAAAATCTCGATGACGGCTTTGCCGTCTACATCACGGTGCCTAAGAGCAAGAGAGAACAGATAGAGGCGGTTGTTGACACCACGATGGAGCTCTTCATCGAGTTCATTTCCGAGCTGTTGGACATCAATATATGTTCGATAATGTTGAGCAACGAGCTGACCGGAGAGCTCAGCATAAAGAGCGCAAAGGGGTTGGACGAGGACGTCATCAAGCGTACGAGGATAAAACCCGGAGACAGGGTAGCCGGTTGGGTTGCACTCGAGGGCAAGCCCTTGCTGATAGAAGACATCGAGAGTGACCCGAGGTTTGAAAGAAGCAATGTAATGCAATACAACACAAAATCCCTGCTCTCGCTCCCGCTGAAGACCAGTGACAGGGTGATAGGGGTGTTGAACCTGAACAACAAGAAGACTGCAGAGCCTTTCACAAAGCAGGACCTGTACATTGCCTCCCTGCTGTGTGACCGAATCTCTCACTTCATTGAGCGACTGTATACCGATGATTACAGCGACGACGACTTCAGGCAGTTCGTCAGTTCTTTCGACAGTCTGATAAATGCCGAGAAGCGGTACCACAAGAAGAATCGCTTCATCCAGGAACTAATGTCGCTGATAATGGATGAACTCGGGGTAAGCGAAGACGACAGGAGGGCGGCCATATACATTTCCATGATATACGACCTCGGGCTCATGCTCATAGATGAAAGCATCCTCAAGAAAAAAGAGCTTTCCCCGCTGGAACACCGCATACTGAAAGTCCACTCGTATACCACAGTGGGGCTCCTGAACGGATTCGAGTTCTCGGAACAGGTCAAGACAGCCATACTGCATCATCATGAGAGGTACGACGGCAGTGGATATCCTGACGGCCTTAAGGGAGAGGAGATCCCCCTCATATCAAGGAGCCTCTCCGTGGTGGATGCCTTCTGCGCAATGATCACGGACAGGCCTTACAAGGAGGCACTCTCGCGGGACGAGGCACTGGCGGAGATCAAGAAGGGCGCGGGAACGGTTTATGACCCCAAGGTGGTCGAGGCACTCGAAAGGGTCCTGTGCAAGCTTCAGGATGACGGTGTGTAGAGCCCGTGTTTTTTCATGAGGTCATACAGGGTGGGTCTGCTGATGCCGAGCTCTCCGGCAGCCTTTGCAATGTTTCCGTTGTTTTTTTCAATGGCGGCGACCAGCATCTCCTTCTCGACCCTGTCCCTTGCCTCCCGGAGGGTCATGCCTGCAAATGCGGAGACACCCTGGAAGGGACGTTCGGTAAATCCCAGATCGTCAGGCTCTACAAGCTGGGTGTCGGACATGACTACGGCACGCTGTATCCTGTTTTCGAGTTCCCTCACATTGCCGGGCCACTCGTATGACTTGAGCAACTCAACGGAAGCAGGACTGAATCCCTTCAATCTTTTCCGGTACTGTTCGCTGAACTTCATCAGGAAGAGGTTGGCCAGAAGCATTATATCCCCTCCCCGCTCCCTCAGAGGCGGAAGCTTGATGGTCAGAACGCCTATCCTGTAATAGAGGTCCTCTCGAAAGCGGCCCGACTCTATGGCCTCCGAGATATCGATGTTTGTGGCGGCGACTATCCTCGTATCGACGTGAATGTCCACCCGTCCGCCGACACGCTGAATGGTCTTGTCCTGGAGGAACCTGAGCAGCTTCACCTGGAGACCGGCGGGCAGCTCTCCGATCTCATCAAGAAACAGCGTACCTTTCTCCGCATACTCGACCTTTCCCTGCACCTGTGCATGGGCACCGGTAAAGGCCCCTTTCTCGTGTCCGAAGAGCTCCGACTCGAGGAGGTTTTCAGGAATGGCTCCGCAGTTTATGGGAACGAAAGGTCCGTCCTTTCTCATACTCAGAGAATGAATGGCCTTTGCAACAAGTTCCTTCCCTGTACCGCTTTCACCCTGGATAAGCACGGGCACATCCGATGGTGCCACTTTCCTGATGGTCGAGAATATCTCCGTCATGGCCGGGCACTGCCCTGCCATACCGCTCATTACGGTCGTCTTTTCATCTAGTGCATGCCGTAACTTGCGGTTTTCCTCCTCTATGTTATACAGGTGAAAAGCCCTGCTTACACTGACGGCAAGCGCCTTCAGGTCTATCGGTTTCTGATAATAGTCATAAGCGCCTATACTGACGGCCAGCAGGGCACTCTCCCTGTCGTCGTTGCCCGTTACGACTATGACTTTGGTGAGCGGATGCAGCTTCAGAATTTCCTTGAGACACCTGAATCCCTCGCTTGTGCCGTCACTGTCGGGAGGCAGACCGAGGTCGAGGGTAACCACCTTGGGACGATGCCTCTTGAAATAGTGGATGGCATCGTCGGCATCAGTGGCGAGATACAGTGAATAATCCTTTTTGAATCCCCACTTGAGCTGCCTTCCTATCTCTTCGCTGTCTTCTACTATAAGGAGTCTTTCCATGACGCTCAGATGAACACGGGATGGAATTTCCTCCACCCTTTCATCCCTTCAAGAGGTTTCGCAAAAAGCAGGCATTCCGTCAATCAGCCCGAAGCAGCGCCTTCCCATCAAGGCCGCTTGTGTCTATACCGAGCAGGCTCAACACTGTCACCCCTGCATCTACTATGTCGGGATTCGTACAGTCCATCGGCCTGTTTATGTAGAAAGTGGCATCCTCACGAGTGTGTCCGCCCGTCAACGGGCCTTTGCCGTACAAGTCCTTCCTTGCTATAGATCCCTTCAGGTCAAAGCCTTCAAACGGCAGAACAACCAGGTCGGGAGCATCGTGCAAGCATTCGCCGTTGTAGAGATCTTCTTTGAAGAAGAGACTTCTGACGACCTTCTCTCCTTCCACCTCCAAGGACATCAGGCTCTCCTTGACGGAGTTCCTGATGTCCTCGTATCCGTCCCTGTCAACACATCCGCAGGAGAACTTGTCCCTGAGATGGATGTAAACCCTCGAAGGATCGAGCGCGAAGGCCTTTGATCCCTTGTTCATGGCCTCAAAGGACTTCGGTTCACTCTCGTCAAAGCTCAGGTATCCCTTTTCCTGAAGATATACATTCAGGTACACCTCTTTCTTAAGAACCCGTGGTCGGAAATCATCAGGAAAGGGATGTCGGGACCCACTCTCCGGTAGAGGGCGCCTATGAAAGAGTCCAGTTCCCTGTAGAAGTCCAGGAAGAACCCGTGCTGAGGATGGGCCTCATCGTCGAGGGCGTCCCAGAGGTAATGGTGAAGCCTGTCCGTCTCCGTAACCGCCGCGACAAACAGATCCCATTCCTCTGAGTCATGGAGGTGGGTTATGACCTCGACTCTCTTTCGGAAGGTCTGCATGACATCTTCCGTAAACTCGTCCACAGCCCTCAGAGCCTTGCCTGCGTCGACATCGAGTCTGTAACCTGCATTGCTCAGATACCGGTACAGTGCATCAGGATAGGAAGCCTTCTCGAGGTCGAGAGCCACAAAGCCCGAGACGAGCATGCCGTTCAGGGGCCTTGCGGGATAAGTAGAAGGGACGTTCACTACTATGCTCCTCTTTCCGTGCTCTCCGGCTATCTCCCAGATCGTCCTTCTCTTGAGATCATTGAAGTTCGGGAACCTCCAGGAGTAGCTGTTCCTGTCAACCTCCATGAAGCCGTATATACCGTGTTTCCCAGGATTGACCCCGGTCATGAAACAGCTCCACGATGTCGATGACACCTCTGGGATCGAGGCGGTCATGCTGCAGATGCTCCCCTCCTGCAGAAGTCTCATAACGTTGGGCATGATGCCTTCAGCGGCGAACCTCTTCAACAGGGAAGAGGAGACGCCGTCGAGTCCCAAAACGACAACCTTCTTTCTCTTCTTTCCGAACAGTCTTCCCAGCACACTGCACTCCTGTCTGTTTCACACGATTAACAAGACCTCTACTCACATGTAACCAAGCTCACTCAGGCGGGCCTTTATCTTCTCGTCATCTTCCACACTCGCGGACGGTTCAGCTCCGCCGTCGCTCCCTGTCGCATCATCACGGGATATCCTGTTTCTGTACAACGAGGGGTCCACCACGCCGGCCATCTTCTCGGCATCCAGGACCTCGTCCAAAAATGCGTTCAACCTGCGGATATTCTCCAGCGGATTCATGAGCATATCGTTGTAATCCAGGTAAAGGACCTCCATGTTCTTCTGCCCGGCTATCCACGACTCGATCTCAGCGAGATGCTTACTGAAAAGTCTCCGCATCTCCCCGTCGTCGAACCCGTCATCCACCCCTTTTCTTGCAAGCATCTTCCTCTGAGAGGCCAGTATCTCCTCCATCTTTCTCTTCATGAAGATCAACTTGTAGTGGTTTCCCATAGGCAGATCATACAACAGCATCGAGGCCATCTTTACGGCCTTCCCCTTGGCGCCGTCGAGCCAGGAGGCATCCTCGCTCATCTGTTTCACTTTCTCGAACTCGTAATAACCGTCAGGGTTGTCCTCGTCAGCCTTCCTGATGTTGTCTGTAACAACCTCCAGTCCTCCGGCATGCAACATCCGCATCATCATCGAAGTACCTGAACGGGGCAACCCGGTCACCACAATCACGCTTTCCGACACTTGCATAATGAAACCTCCTCGGATTATTTTAACCGGAATCAGACGGTTTTGTCTCTTCAACTTACGAATCATGAACCGAAGCACCACCGTTGCCCGAGCCGCTTGCTCGGCAGAGCCCCCAAAGCAGGGCTTAGAAGGGCACGCGTGAAGCTCGAGACACTGCATCGGACATCTTCAAGACGGGCTATGGGATAGCTTTTTAGACGGCTCCGAGTTTATCGGCAGCCTCGACATAAGCCGGCAGATCGGCCGCTGTCTGAAGTACAGGGAGACGGGGCAAAGCCCCGCCTCCCTGTCAGGGTTCAGTTCGATCAAGACCACGAAGAGAGGCTAACCCCTGGATTTCCTTCTCATAAGCCCAAGTCCAACGAGCCCTGTGCCTATGAGCAGAAGGGTTCCCGGTTCTGCAACCGGCACGCTTTTACTCAATGAACCGATAGCAACGAGGTCGGTCCCACCGATACTCTTACAGCACTTCTTGATGTAGGGATCATTGATGGTGGTGCCCCCACCCTTGCCCTTCCTGCCTCTCTTGCCGGTCGAGCCGCAGCAGGAATACACCGACGTAATGCCGAAGATCTTTACAGCGGCGATGGAGTCGCCTTCGGCGAATCCAAAGTCGGTGAGGTC
The DNA here is from genome assembly GCA_013152485.1 of Nitrospirota bacterium. Classification (GTDB taxonomy): domain Bacteria; phylum Nitrospirota; class Thermodesulfovibrionia; order Thermodesulfovibrionales; family JdFR-85; genus BMS3Bbin07. The sequence goes on from JAADGG010000068.1 coordinate 6,699, forward strand.
TATCAGGGCAACATTCAGGTTATAATCATCAGCCGCCTTCGCACCGGTGTCTTTTGAACTGTATGTGCGAGCCGGTGTCCACCCCGTATCATCAGTAAAGGGACTGACACTCACCACGATATCTTCAGCAGGGAATCCGGCCTCGAAGATCGCCAGGTCCGCACCGACACCATTGAGGGCAGTGTTGTCCGTAAAGATGAACGAGATATAGTCTTTATCGAGAAGGGCGACGCCGCCATCGGTGACATCACCATTCAACAACCCTGACTCGGTACCGCCACCCCAATACCATCCACCGTCGATGTTCTTGTCGATAACGCTGTCGACGAATGCCGTGTCATCGAAATCATATGACCACGAGGCCCCCCCGATGACAAGCGCTCCTGCCATCGATACCGTTCCAAGCAATACGACGGCAGAGACCAGACATGCCAGAACACTCTTTTTCATTTCTCCCTCCCTCCTTGATGGTTTAAACACCTCAGGCTCCCCCACTCAGGATCCACAGCCGATTTCCTGATCTTGTTCCCCCAGCGTCATGCACAGGGAAAACTGAACCCTCGTACATGTAAGATGCAATTAGCATACCACTGTTGCAACCCCCTGGAAACCATGAGAAATCCCGTAATCGAGCATGAGGGCAAGACATTCCTGTAAGAAAACCCGACGTTTATTGGGGATTCAGGCACACAAGTCCTTACACATCCTGGAGAAAGCCCCGACTTCTGTACAA
>JAADGG010000057.1 GCA_013152485.1 Nitrospirota bacterium
TAACCGACCACGGCAACATCTTCGGGGCCATAGAGTTTTACAGGGCCGCGGTAAAGGCGGGGATAAAGCCGATAATCGGATGCGAGGTCTACGTCGCCCCTGACGGCAGGTTCAACAAGAAGTCCTCGTCCTCCGGGGAAAACGCGTTCCACCTCATACTGCTCGCAAGGAACATGGACGGCTACAGGAACCTCGTCACGCTGGTCAGCAGGGCATACCTCGAGGGCTTCTACTACAAGCCGAGGATCGATCTGGACCTCCTGGAGCAGTACAGCGGAGGACTCATCGCGCTCAGTTCCTGCCTTCACGGAGAGATCCCGTATCACCTCGCCCAGGGCATGGTCGACGAGGCAAGGGAGATCGCACTGAGGTACAAGAATATCCTCGGCCCTGAAAACTTCTACCTCGAGGTGCAGGACAACGGCATCGAGCTGCAGTACGAAGTAAACAGGCGGCTCATCGAACTGTCGAGGGAGCTGCACATCGGTCTGGCAGCCACGAACGACTGCCATTATCTAAGGAAAGAGGACTCGAGGGCCCACGACATACTACTCTGCATCCAGACCGGAAAGACCATAAACGCCCGTGAGAGGATGAGGTTCGAAACCGACCAGCTCTACTTCAAGAGTCCCGACGAGATGAAGAGGGCCTTCAGCGAGATACCGGAGGCCGTGCTCAATACGCGTGCAATCGCGGAACGGTGCAACCTCGAGTTCAAGCTCGACACGTTCCTCCTTCCGAGGTTCGAGGTCGAAGGCGGAGACAGCCCCGAGGGCTACCTCGAGAGGCTGTCGAGGGAAGGGCTGAAGAGGAAGGTCGGAGAAGCACCGCCCGAGACATACAGCAAGAGACTGGACTACGAACTCGAGACCATAAAGAAGATGGGGTTCGCCTCCTATTTTCTCATCGTCTGGGACTTCATAAACTTCGCCCGCAACAGGGGCATCCCGGTCGGCCCGGGCAGGGGCTCTGCAGCAGGAAGCCTCGTGGCCTACTGCCTCGACATAACGGAGATCGACCCGATCAGATACAACCTGCTGTTTGAACGATTCCTGAACCCGGACCGCATCAGCATGCCCGACATAGACGTGGACTTCTGCAAGGACCGGAGACCAGAGGTCATAAACTACGTTGCCGAAAAGTACGGATCCGAACACGTCGCACAGATAATTACGTTCGGATCCATGGCCGCACGGGCGGTCATCAGGGATGTAGGCAGGGCTCTCGACATCCCCTACGCAGAGGTCGACAGGATCGCAAAGCTCATACCCGGCGGTCCCAACGTCACCATAGACGCTGCAATGGCCACGGAGCCGAAGCTCAAGGAGGCCTGCAAGGCCAAACCCGAGATAAGGGAGCTGATAGAGATAGCAAAGAGGCTCGAGGGGCTCTCACGCCATGCCTCCACCCATGCAGCCGGCGTGGTCATATCCCCCTCGCCCCTCACCGACTACACGCCCCTGTACAAGAGTCCCTCCGACGAGTCGGTAACCACCCAGTTCGACATGAAATCGATAGAAGCCATCGGGCTGCTCAAGTTCGACTTCCTCGGGCTGAAGACCCTCACGGTTATCGAGGAGACGCTGAAGTACCTGCAGGGCACGGACAAGGCATTTGACATCAAGTCGATCCCTTTCGACGACCGCAAGACCTACGAGCTCCTCTCCGCAGGCCACACCACGGGCGTGTTTCAGCTCGAGAGCTCGGGAATGAAGGAGATACTGGTGAAGATGCAGCCCAGCAGGTTCGAGGACCTGATCGCGCTCGTGGCCCTGTACAGACCCGGCCCCATCGGCAGCGGCATGATAGACGACTTCATCAGCAGGAAAAAGGGGCTTACAAAGACGGAGTACGAGTTGCCCCAGCTCAGGGAGATCCTCGATGAGACCTATGGAGTGATATTGTACCAGGAGCAGGTCATGCGTATCGCCAACAAACTGGCAGGCTTCACCATGGGCCAGGCCGACGTGCTCAGAAAGGCGATGGGCAAGAAGGACAGGGACAAGATGGAGAAGCTCCTCGAGGAGTTCGTCCGCGGGGCGACGGAAAACGGCATAGAAGAGGCAAAGGCCCGCAGGATATTCGACCTGATGGCCTTCTTTGCCGAGTACGGATTCAACAAGTCCCACTCCGCCGCCTATGCCTACCTCTCGTATCAGACCGCCTACCTCAAGGCCCATTTTCCCGTCGAGTTCATGGCGGCCAACCTCTCCCAGGAGGACTCCACCGACAAGATAGTGCGCCTGATCAACGAGTGCAGGGCCATGGGCATAGAGATACTGCCGCCGGACATAAACCTGAGCGAAAGCCGCTTTACCGTTGTGGGAAACTCGATAAGGTTCGGCCTCGATGCCGTCAAGGGCGTTGGCGAGGCGGCGGTGGAGCAGATACTCGAGGCGAGGAGGGACGGCCCGTTTGAATCGATCGAAGACCTGGTACGGCGGGTCACCACGCGGAAGGTCAACCGCAAGGTGATGGAGAGCCTCGTAAAGGCGGGCGCGCTCGACAGCCTGGTCTCCGCAGAGGATCCCGGACCGCGCAACGGCGGTCACGGTGAGAGCGGAATCAATGCCATACGGGCGATGGCGATGGAGAAGCTGAACAGGTTGCTGGACGGCAGGAACAACCTCTCACTCTTCGGTCAGCAGAGCTTCTTCGGCGGCGACGACACCGAGAAGGTGCAGCCCTGGAGTGACGACGAGCTGCTCAACGCCGAGAAGGAGGCCCTCGGGTTCTACATAACAGGACACCCGATAAACAAGTACCGGAGAATCCTGGGCATCATGGGTGTGCTGAAGACATCAAGGCTTGAGGAGCTGGATGATACCACCGAGGTGACGGTTTCAGGTATAATAAATACCCTCAAGAAGACCCTCACCAAGGGCAAGGCGGAAACAATGGCGGTCTATGCGCTCGAAGACGACGAGGGTACGGTGGAATGCATCGCGTTCCCGGAGATATACAGGAACTATTCAGACCTCATCGTGAAGAACAACCTCGTAATGGTCAGGGGAACGATAGACAAGAGTGAAAAGGGGATAAAGGTGCTCACCAGGGAGATCACCACTCCGGAGGACGCCTTCCTGAGTCAGGAATTCAAGATCGAGCTGAGACTCGGTGCCGGGAGCCTCGAAGAGGACTCTCTGAGGAAGATCAAGGACCTGCTCCAGGAACACGGCGGCAACTGTCCCGTGTACATCAAGCTGAATTCCGGTGATTATGAGACGACGATACTCACGGAGCACAACATAAGGCCGGACATGGACATCATCGATTCCCTCGAGACCTTCGCCGGTGACGGCAACGTGCGGCTTCTCAGGCTCAACGGGCACAAGGATGCTCCACATGCCGCCAACAACCGCCGAACATTCAGGAGAGCCGCAGGATGATAAGATATTACCTCGACTTCGAAAAACCCATCCAGGAGCTCGAGCTGAAGATCGAGGAGCTCAAGCGCCTAAACAGCGGGCAGGACCTCAACATTACGGCGGAACTCGAAAAACTCGAGCAGAAGGCCGCCGAGATGAGGAACGACATATTCTCGAGGCTCACCCCCTGGCAGAAGACGCAGATCGCACGGCACCCCGACAGGCCGTATACGCTCGACTACATAAACATGCTTACGGACGACTTCATCGAGCTCCACGGCGACAGGAGATATTCCGACGATCCGGCCATCGTCGGCGGCATAGGAAGCATCGGCGGAACGAGCATGGTGATCATCGGGCATCAGAAAGGCAGGGGGACGAAGGAGAGGATCAACCGAAACTTCGGACAGCCGCATCCCGAGGGCTACAGAAAGGCCCTCAGACTGATGAAGCTCGCGGAGCGCTTCAACAAGCCCCTGCTGACCTTCGTAGACACCCCCGGCGCATTCCCGGGCATCGGCGCGGAGGAGCGCGGGCAGGCCGAGGCGATCGCCGTGAACCTCATGGAGATGTCCAGGTTGAGAATACCGGTCATATCGATCATCATAGGTGAGGGCGGCAGCGGCGGCGCCCTCGCGATCTCCGTTGCAGACAGGCTGTACATGTTCGAACACTCCGTCTATTCCGTGATATCCCCTGAAGGGTGCGCCGCAATACTCTGGAGAAAAAACGGCGACCTCGGCTCGGCAGACTTCTCGAGGGCCGCCGAAGCCCTGAAACTGACCGCCCAGGACCTCCTGAGGTTCAAGATAATAGACGACATCATTCCAGAACCGGCCGGCGGCGTGCACAGAGACCCCAATGGAGCCGCCGAAAAGATAAAAGAGGTGGTCCTCGATGCAGTCGCTGAACTCAGAGGCAAAAACGTCGATGAACTCATAGAAGAGAGATACAGAAAGATCAGGCGTATCGGAAGGGTATCGGCAGGTTCTCCCGGGACCGGCGCAAACGATTCATCCCCATCATAGACGGCTGCCGCAGATTTATCTATAATTTCTTTTTATAATATATTATAATATAGTTATAGGACATAACAACGTGGGTGCTCAGGAAGAGCCTTCTGAACAGGACATTCAGCCCTCGGGTGGAGAGCTCATATTGAAGGACGGCAAGGACAAGAGAAACTTCAAACGATACAAAAAAGAGGCCGAGCTCATACTCAAGGCCTCAAGCGGGGCGTTCAAAGGCAGGATCATCGACTACTCGGACGGTGTCCGAGCCGTCGTCAGCGGCACCAACTCCATCGTATCAGGCCTGATGGTCAACATAACGAGCCAGGAACTCGGCATAGAGTTCCTTGGTGAGGTGGTCTGGTCCAAGAAGGTCATACCCGACCTGCAGGTCGGCATAAAGAGGGTGGACAACCTGAGAGGCTCCCTGCGGGACTTCAAGCTTCCGGACATACTGAAGGGACTCCAGAAGACAACAAGCACCGGAACCCTCGAGATACATTCAGACGCTGTACACAAGAAGATATACATAAAAAACGGCGACCTGATCTTTGCCTCATCCAATCAGACTGACGAGAGCATAGCGAAGGTCCTCCTGAAGGCGGGACGGATCAACATAGAGCAGTACAGGAGAACCGTCGAGATATCCGAACAGACCGGAAAGAATCAGAGCATAATACTCGCCGAGCTCGGCTATCTTTCGCCCCAGGAGTTCGTCTGGGCCCTGAAGAACCAGGTGGAGGCGATAATCCTGAGTACGTTCAATGCCACGGATGCCCATTTTGAGTTCCAGGAGGGCCCGCTCGATGCCGACGAGTCGATCCCGCTGAGGATCAACTCTACGAACCTCCTGTATCATGGATACAAGAAGGTAAACGACCTCCTCTACCTGAAAGAAGAGTGCCCGCCTATGGACATCGAGCTCCGCCTCGCCAAGGATCCTGAAGAGCTGGCCCAACACCTCACCATGAACGACACCGACAGGAGGATCATCTCCTGCCTGAACGGCAGACACTCGATAAAGGAGATTCCGTCGCTTGCGCAGGCCAGCGACATCGAGGTAATGAAGACCATCTATGCCCTTCTGAACATCGGAGCCGTCGAGCTGACCGGGGAACCGGCACCCGAGACCGCCGAAGCCGGTGTGGACGACGAGATAGTCGAAAAGATCGACGAGATGCACAACAACTACAAGGAGCGCGGATACTATGGGATACTCGGTGTGAGCGAGGAGGCGACGGAAGACGAAATAAGGGAGGCATACTACAGGGTGGCGAAGGAGTTTCATCCGGACAAGTACTTCTCCCTGCCGTCCGAGGAGATCAAGGAGAAGATAAACGCGATATTCGCTTATGCCACCGAGGCTTACGAGACACTATCCGATGACACAAAGAGGAGGCGATACAACAAGACCCTCTCCGCCCCGACGGCTCGTCCGCCTTCAAAGGCCGAAATGGCCAAGGAGAGGTTCAACCAGGGGAGGGCACTGCTGATGATGAAGAGTTACTCGGAAGCAGCTACCATGTTCGCCCAGGCGATCTACTTCGACAGCTCCACGGCAAGCTACCACTACTATCACGGCATCGCCCTGTGCAGGCTGAATGATTTCAAGGAGGCGGCAAAGGCACTCAGCGAGGCTGTCAGACTCAATCCTCAGAAAGCAGACTATATAGCCGAGCTCGGGCATGTCTTTCTCAAGCTCGGCTTCAAGGCAAGGGCACAGAACACGTTCAAAAGGGCGCTCGAGATCTCTCCGACGAACGAGCGTGCCCTTGAGGGGATGTTCAAGACCGAAAAGAGCAAAAAGTCCCTCTTCGGCTCTTCGGAAAACTTTCTCATGAAGATCTCGCAGAAATACGGTCTGAAAAGAAAGAGATGATCGAACTGCCTCAGGCCCTGACTCACGCGTAACGAGACACCGTCTTCATTCACCGCCCTCTTTTTCATCCTTGGAAGGAGGAGAACACGTCTCCTTGCCGTCCGGCGCTCAGGTAGGAATGCCGAGTTTCGGCAGTACGGACTGGAACAGGATCCAGAGTGCTGCAACAAGTACGATTGTCACAAGCAGGTCGCTCATGACTTCTTTCCTTCTTTCGAAGTCTTCTGTGCCGCCTGTCTCTCCTCAAAGTCGACAAACTCGAGCACTGCCAGGGGCGCCTGATCCTTGAGCCTGGTCCTCGTCTTGACCACCCTGAGGTAGCCTCCGTTTCTCTTGCTGAAGCGTGGGGCTATCTCACCGAACAGCTTGGCGATTGCAGCCCTGTTGGGCACATACGAAAGGGCCAGCCTCTTTGAATGAAGGTCTCCCTTCTTGCCGAGGGTAACCACCTTTTCCGCAAGTGACTTAACAACCTTTGCCTTTGCGACCGTGGTCTCTATACGCTCGTGAATGAAGAGGTCGACCATCAGGTTTCTGAAGAGGGCCTTCCTCTGGTTTGTATTTCTGCCGAAGTTTTTCTTGCGAACCCTATGACGCATCTTTAACCGTACCTCCCTCTGTCTGATACTTTTCGAGCACCTCGGGATCGATCTTCATGCCGAAATTCAGCCCCATCGTCCTGAGGATCTCCTTGATTTCATTGAGCGACTTCCTGCCGAAGTTCTTTGTCTTCAACATCTCCAGATCCGTCTTCTGCACGAGGTCGGCTATAGTCTTTATGTTGGCGTTCTTCAGACAGTTGTAGGACCTGACGGAGAGTTCGAGCTCGTCCACCGGCCTCAGGAGATTCCTGTTGAAGTCGGAACCGCTCACATCGTATACGTCACCGCTGTCATGCATGGTCTCCTCGGAGGCCTCCTCGGTCTCGTCAAAGATAAAGAGATCGAGGTGGTCGATGAGAATGCTTGCGGCCCTGGTCACCGCGTTCTTCGGCGTCAGGCTGCCGTCCGTCCAGACCTCGAGCACGAGCCTGTCGTAGTCGGTGGCCCTGCCGACCCTCGCCTTCTCCACCTGGAAGTTCACCTTCCTTATCGGGGTGTAAACACTGTCGATCGCTATGACATCAACCGGCTGGTCCTTCTCCTTGTTCATCTCGGAGGGCACGTATCCCTTTCCCTTCTCCACATAGAGCTCTGCGTGAAACTCGGCGTTCTTGTCAACCGTGGCGATCGGCAGGTCGGTGGTCAGGACCTCGAGGTTCGCCTCGCACTGGATGTCGGCTCCGGTGACGTCTTTTGGGCCTGTAACGTCAATCCTTGCAACCTTCTTGCCGTCACCGTACATCTTGAACCTGATCTTCTTGAGGTTCAGTATGACGTCGACCATGTCTTCCTTGACGCCCTTTATCGTGGAGAACTCATGCAGCACTCCGGGGATTCTCACCTGCGTAATCGCAGCACCCTCTATCGAGGACAGCAACACCCTGCGCAACGAGTTGCCGAGGGTGGTGCCGTAGCCGCGCTCTAATGGTTCAGCTATAAGCTTACCGTATGTATTGGTAAGAGTCTCTTCTTCGAAGGCTATCTTATCAGGAAACTGAAAGCCTCTTATCTTCAAGCTCATTGGGCCTCCCTTTTCGTTATACGTTATACGTTATGCTCTGATATAAACGTGTTTCCGTATTTTCGAGTTTTTTGAAATCGTTAGTAGTATTTATCCTGAGTTGAAGTCTTACTTCGAATACAACTCCACAATCAGGTTTTCTTTCACGTCAAGGGCGATATCCTCTCTCGAAGGTATCCTCAGGAGTTTACCCTTGAAGTTTTCCGGGTCGAGTTCCAGCCAATCCGGCAAGCCCCTGTGCTCGACTTTGGACAGACTCTCCTCTATCGACGGGATACCCCGTTTCGACTCCTTGACCTCTATGACGTCGCCGACCTTCACCCGGAAGGAAGGTATGTCGACGACCCTGCCGTTTACGAGGATGTGCCTGTGATTGACTATCTGCCTGGCCTGTCGCCTGTTCGACGCAAAGCCGAGCCTGTACACTATATTGTCAAGTCTCAGTTCGAGAAACTGAAGCAGCAGCTCTCCGGTAACACCCTTCTTTTTCTGTGCCTCGTGGAAGTACTTTCTGAACTGCCTCTCCAGCACCCCGTATATCCTCTTGACCTTCTGTTTCTCTCTCAGCTGAAGGCCGTAGTCGCTTATCTTGGTCCTTCTCGTGCCGTGCTGGCCCGGAACATACTTTCTCCTCTCAAAGGCGCACTTGTCCGCATAACACCTGTCACCCTTTAGAAAGAGCTTCTCTCCCTCCCTTCTGCATAGCCGACATAACGAGTCCGTGTACCTTGCCATCTTACACCCTCCTCCTCTTCGGAGGCCTGCACCCGTTATGCGGAACCGGGGTAACATCCTTTATGATATTGATCTCCAGTCCCGTCGCCTGAATCGCCCTTATGGCCGATTCCCTTCCGGCCCCCGGACCTTTTATGTAAACATCGATCTGCTTCATTCCCATATCTATGGCCCTCCTGGACGCATTCTCCGCCGCTATCTGAGCGGCATAAGGAGTGCCCTTTCTGGATCCCTTGAAACCTATACTGCCGGCAGTCGCCCACGAGACGACATTGCCGTTTTTATCAGTAATGGTAACGATCGTATTGTTGAAAGTAGTCTGGACATGTGCTACACCATAGGGTACGTGCTTCTTCTCCTTCTTGGGGCCCCTTTTACGTTTTGCCATTCTTACTTACCTCCCTTCTTTTTACCGACCACGGTCTTCTTGGGTCCTTTTCTCGTGCGGGCGTTCGTCTTGGTCCGCTGCCCCCTGACCGGCAGTCCCATCCTGTGCCTGATCCCACGGTAACAACCTATGTCCATCAACCGCTTTATATTCATGGAGATCTCTTTCCTGAGCTCTCCCTCAACCTTGTAGTCCCTGTCTATGACGGAACGAATCTTCACTATCTCATCATCACGGAGGGCCCTGACCCGCGTATCAGGGTTTATGCCGGTCTCGTCGAGAATCTTCCTGGATAGCGACCTTCCTATGCCGAATATCCGTGTCAGCCCTATCTCGACCCTCTCGTTCTTGGGTAGGTCTACCCCAGCAATCCTTGCCATCTTTCCTCCTTATCCCTGTCTCTGCTTGTGCTTAGGATTTTCGCAGATTATCCTGACAACACCTTTTCTCTTTATTATTTTGCACTTGGCGCATATCGGTTTTACTGAAGCCCTGACTTTCATCTCTCCTCCCAGAAGTTGTTGCGACGCCACGGTCATGAAGTGCTTCCGTCCCTGCAGCCCATGACCCGAGCCGCACTATTTGTATCTGTAAGTGATCCTTCCCTTCGTAAGGTCGTACGGAGACAGTTCCACCAGCACTTTATCACCGGGCAGTATCTTTATATAGTGTATCCGCATCTTGCCCGATATATAGGCAAGTATGGTCTGTCCGTTGTCAAGCTCCACCCTGAATGTGGCGTTTGGAAGTGCCTCCACCACCGTTCCGTGGACTTCTATGTTCTCTTCCTTTGGCATTTAAACTTGAATTATACCCCCTTCAGGCCCATTTAGTCAATATTCTGGGATGATTTTTCGTCACGAGCACGGTATGTTCGAAGTGTGCAGACAGCTTCCCGTCCGCTGTCTTTGCCGTCCAGCCGTCTGCTAGTATCGTCACGCGGTAACTCCCCTCGTTCACCATCGGTTCAATGGCAAGTGTCATACCCTCTTTCAGAACAGGCCCCCTTCCCGGCGGACCGAAGTTCGGGATCTGCGGCTCTTCATGCAATGACCTGCCCACGCCGTGCCCTACAAACGCCCTCACCACGGAGTATCCGTTGGATTCCACAAACCTCTGTATGGCGTTTGAGATGTCCGATACGCGGTTGCCGGGGACCGCCTTCTCTATGCCGGCATACAGGGCCTGCTCGGTCACCTTGAGCAGCCGTTCGGTCTCCGCCGTGATCCTGCCCACCGGCACCGTGACCGCGGCATCCCCGATATATCCCTTGTAGATCACGCCGAGGTCGACACTGACGATATCACCCTCGTGCAGCCTGACGCCGGCCGACGGTATACCGTGAACAACCTCGCTGTTTACCGACGTACATATGCTCGACGGATATCCCCTGTAACCCTTAAAGGCCGGTTTTCCTCCCCGGCTCCTTATGACTTCCTCGGCGATCCGCTCGAGCTCCCTGGTTGTAACATCCGGGGCTATCACCCCCCTGACGGCCTGCAAGGCTTCCGCCACAATCTCCGACGCCTTGGCCATCCTCTTTATCTCATCCCTTGATTTTATTATAATCACATCCAGATGCTCTGCACTACCCCTTTCTCCCTCTGACCCTGCCTTTTCTCAGGAATCCTTCGTATGAGCGCGTTATCAAGTGAGACTCTATCTGGGAGACCGTGTCGAGGGCCACCCCCACGACGATCAAGAGAGAGGTCCCGCCGAAATAGAACGGCACGTTGAACTCCTTTATGAGGATTGTCGGCAAGACACACACTATAGAGAGATATATTGCACCTATGAAGGTCAGTCGCGAGAGTACCCTGTAGAGATATTCGGCCGTCTTCTGTCCCGGCCTGATACCGGGGATGAACCCGCCGTACTTCTTAAGGTTGTCGGCCACGTCAACAGGGTTGAAGACTATGGCGGTATAGAAGTAGCTGAAGAATATGATCATGCCCACAAAGAGGATCGTATAGGGAATCGTTCCCGGGGAGAGCTGCCTTGCAAAGGCCTGAACCCAGGGAATCGAGATGAAGCCCGCTATGGTCGCCGGAAACATTATTATTGAAGAGGCGAATATCGGCGGGATGACACCTGCGGTGTTGACCTTCAGGGGAAGATGGGTCGACTGTCCGCCGTAGACCTTTCTTCCGACAACCCGTTTTGCATACTGCACCGGAATCTTCCGCTGCCCCTTCTCGATGAAGATTATGGCGCCGATTACAAAGACCATCATGGCCAGCAGCACCAGGAGGAATATGATCGAGAGCTCTCCGGCCCTCACGAGCCTGATCGTGCTTACTATGGCGTTTGGCAGCTGTGCCACGATACCGGCGAATATTATCAGGGATATGCCGTTCCCTATCCCGCGTTCGGTTATCTGCTCGCCGAGCCACATTATGAAGGCCGTGCCCGCGGTAAGCGTTATCATGGTCATCAGCCGGAAGCTCCATCCCGGGTTCTGGATGAAGGCTCCCTGGGCCATGCTCTCGAGCCCGACGGCTATGCCGAAAGACTGGACTATACTGATCAGGACCGTGCCGTACCTCGTGTACTTCACGATCTTCTTTCTACCCTCTTCCCCTTCCTTTGCGAGCTTTCCGATGGCTGGAATGACGACCGTAAGCAGCTGTAGTATGATGGATGCACTGATGTAAGGCATGATACCGAGAGCGAATATGGTCACCCTGGAGAGGGCGCCTCCGGAGAAGATATCGAAAAAATCCATGATAGCCCCGCCCCGCTCGGTCAGAAACTTGCTCAGCTCCTCGCCGTTTATTCCCGGGGTGGGGATGTGTGCGCCTATCCTGTAGACGGCGAGCAGGGCAATGGTGAACAATACCCTGTTTTTGAGTTCCTCAATCTTGAATATGTTCTGAAACGAAGAAAGTGCTCCCAACTATATCACCTCGGCCTTCCCGCCGGATGCGTTTATCTTGTCAGCGGCGGCAGAACTGAAGGCATGAGCCCTCACAGTCAACGGCCGGGAGAGTTCACCATCCCCGAGGATCTTCAGACCGTCTTTCAGGTCCTTGATTATTCCTCGTTCCATCAGGAGTTCAGGCGTTATGGTATCAACGCCCTCTATGCCTGAGAGCACCCTCAGGTTTGTTATCGCGAACTCCTTCCTGAAGGGATGATTGCTGAACCCCCTCTTAGGCAGCCTCCTCTGCAGCGGCATCTGCCCGCCCTCGAACCCGGGTCCCTTCGTGCCTCCGGAGCGTGCCTTCTGTCCCTTGTGCCCTTTGCACGAGGTCTTTCCGTGTCCCGACCCGGGACCTCTGCCGACCCTCTTGCTCCTCTTCCTGCTGCCGGCAGCAGGTTTCAGTTCATCTATCCTCATTGCAATACCTCCATAATCGATCTGCTTCCCTCTCTTCTCATTCCCCTTTGGTCTCTTCCACGTCGACAAGGTGGGGAACCTTGTTGATCATCCCCCTTATCTCCGGAACGTCGGGCTTTACGACCGTCTGGCCTATCCTCCTCAACCCGAGACTCCTCAGCACCCTCCTCAGCTTCTCCGGGTTGCCTATATAACTTCTTTTCAGTCTTATCTTAAGCATTCTTCACAGCCTCCCCGCTCTCCTCCTCGGAGGATTTTCCGCGCAGTCTCCTCACGACCTCGGGGTCCTTGAGCCTCATGAGCCCGTTTATTGTCGCCTTTGCCTCATTGAACGGATTGTGACTCCTGATCGACTTGGCAACTATGTTCTCTATGCCCGAGACCTCGAGTACGGCCCTGACAGCGCCTCCGGCGATCACCCCGGTACCCTTGGGCGCCGGTTTTATCAGGACTTCCCCTGCGCTGTATTTCCCTATTATGTCGTGCGGAATCGTGCCGTTCTTGAGGGGAAACCTTATCAGCGTCTTCTTTGCCTGCTCTATCGCCTTTCTTATGGCCTCCGGCACCTCCGAGGCCTTGCCCTTGCCGAGCCCGACCGTGCCGTTGCCGTCCCCGATCGCAACAAGGGCCGTGAAGGAGAACCGCCGTCCTCCCTTGACCACCTTGGACACTCTATTTATGAATATCACCTTCTCCTGTATCTCCAACTCTGACGGGTCAATCCTCTGCACCATTCCTCCTTTTCGGTTTACTCATCGATTTTCGACGATTGAGAGTCCACCATGATACGCAGGGCTTGCCTCGGGCCTCTCTGTCCGTAGCCTCCGGCCATCCGACGCCCAACCGTCAAACACACACGTCTAAAACTCCAGGCCGCCTTCCCTTGCAGCGTCTGCAAGAGCCTTTATCCTGCCGTGAAACCTGAAGCCGCCCCTGTCGAAGACGACCTTCTTTATGCCCTTCTCCACGGCTCTCCTCGCCAGCAGGTCTCCGACCCTCTTCGCAGCCTCCACGTTACCGCCGTGCCCGGAGAGGTCCTTCATCTCCTTGTCGAGCGTGGATGCCGCAACCAGGGTCCTTCCCTGTATATCGTCTATAATCTGGACATATATGTGATTGAGCGACCCATACACTGAAAGTCTCGGTCTCTCGGGCATACCGAAGACCTTCTTTCTCACCCTTCTGCGCCTTCTCTCTCTTGCCTCTCTCCTTGTCCTTCTCAACTCAGAAAACCTCCACTTTTATTTAAGCACGTCACTCACGGCTTCCTCAACCCGCCTTACTTCTTGCCCGCCTTGCCGGGCTTGAGCTTCAGCCTGTCGCCTGCGTAGCGTATACCCTTGCCCTTGTATGAGTCCGGCGGCCTCAGGGCCCTGATGTTCGCCGCCACCTGCCCGACGAGCTGCTTGTCATGACTCATCAGCGAAACCCTCATAGGCCTCGCCTTGTGGTCTACTTCAGCAGAGACTCCCTCTGGCAGTTCGAACTCCACAGGGTGGGAATATCCGAGGGAAAAAACCAGCTTGTTGCCCTTTGAGTCCACCTTGTAGCCGACCCCGACTATCTCGAGGTCCTTTCTGTAGCCCTCGCTCACACCCTTGACCATATTGGCTATGAGGCTCCGGGTCAGGCCATGGAGCGCCTTCTTCTGCTTCGTATCGTCGGGTCGTGTGACGAGTATGCTGTCATTCTCTATATTCAGGCTCATGGAGGAAGGGAAGTTCCAGCTGAGCTCGCCCTTGGGCCCCTTTACCCGGATATGGGTCCCTTCCACCTTCACCTCTACATTCTTCGGTATCTCTACAGGCTTTCTTCCTATCCTTGACATCCCTTGACTCTCCTCGCTTGTATAAAAAGTAAGTTTGTCATCTTGACACTATCGGCGTCCATGAATCAAAGCACTCTATGTGAAGTACGGTCGTGGAGACTCACCAGACATAGCAGAGGAGCTCTCCGCCGATCTTGTCCCACTTGCAGGCCTTGTCGCTCTTGATCCCCTTCGGCGTCGAGAGTATCGCCAGACCGACTCCTCCCATGACGACCGGCACGTCCCTGTAACCAACGTATACCCTCCTGCCGGGCTTGCTCACCCTCTTGAGACCGGTGATGATACTCTGGCCGTCCACATACTTCAAGGAGATCCTCAGGATTCCCTGCTTCTTGTCCTTGATGATCTTATACGCCCTTATAAACCCTTCTTCCTTCAGTATCTTGGCTATCTCCAACTTCATGCGTGACGCAGGAATGTCCACCTTCTCAGCCCTGATCATGGTGGCATTCCTGATCCTTGTCAGCATATCAGCAACTGGGTCAGTTAACATGCCTATCTCCTACCAACTTGATTTTGTTACTCCAGGGATCAGTCCCTGATGCGCCAGCGTCCTGAAACAGATCCGGCACATGGCAAAACGCCTCAGATATCCTCTCGGCCTTCCGCATATCTGGCACCTGTTGTATGCCCTGACCTTGAACCTCGGCGGCCTCTTCCGTTTTTCGATCAAACACTTCTTAGCCATGTCTCTGTCACTCCTTACCTGTATACTGCAGTGTGAGTCTTCCTCAGTCCTTGAATGGCATTCCGAGATGCCGCAGCAGGGCCTTTCCCTCACCGTCCGTCTTAGCAGTAGTACATATTATAATGTCCAAGCCGTGAACCATATCAACCTTTTCATAATCGATCTCAGAAAATATGTACTGCTCCTTCACTCCCATCGCATAGTTGCCCCTGCCGTCGAACGACCTCGAGGTCAGCCCCCTGAAGTCCCGGATCTGGGGTATGGCGATCCTGATCAGCTTGTCAAGGAAGTCGTACATCCTGTCGCCCCTGAGCGTAACCTTGCAGCCGATGGGCATCCCCTTTCTGAGCTTGAATCCTGCGATCGATTTCTTCGCCTTGGTGATGACCGCCTTCTGTCCCGAGATGGCGGTAAGCTCTCTCTGTGCCGCGTCAAGGAGTTTTATGTTCTGCATCGCCTCACCGAGTCCGACGTTGAGGACTATCTTTTCGAGCCTCGGCACCTGCATGACGTTGCTGTATGACAGCTCCTTCATCAACAGAGGGACAACCTCGTTGAAATACTTCTCTTTCAATCCCGGAGTATATTTCTTCTCAGCCATTACTGATCTATTACCTCCTTGCATCGCTTGCAGAGCCTCACCTTACGTCCGCTTTCGAGTATGTGGTTGCTGATACGCGTAGGCTTCTGGCACCTCGGGCATACGAGCATGACGTTCGATATATGCAGGGTGCCTTCCTTCTCTATTATACCCCCCTGGGTGTACTGCCTCGAGGGCTTCATGTGCCTCTTTATGATATTCACGCGTTCGACGATCACACGGTTCTTCTTGGGAATCACCGACAGGACCCTGCCCTGCTTTCCTTTCTCCTTCCCTGACAGTACGATCACCTTGTCGTCCTTCTTTATCTTGAGTCCCATCTCTCCTCCATCTTTTCCTGTATCGATATCTCGAACGGTCCACCCGCGGCATCCGGTGGAGCCCTTCAGGCCTACAGCACCTCGGGCGCCAGCGAGACTATCTTGGTAAACTCCTTCCACCTGAGCTCTCTTGCTACAGGACCGAACACCCTCGTTCCAACAGGCTCGCCCTGCGCGTTTATCAGCACACACGCGTTCTGGTCGAACCTTATGTAAGTGCCGTCCGGCCTCCTCGTCTCCTTCTTCGTCCTGACGACAACGGCCTTCGCCTTGGATCCCTTCTTGACGTTGCTGTTGGGAACGGCCTCCTTGACACTCACAACGATTACATCGCCGACCCTAGCATACCTTCTCTGTGAGCCTCCAAGCACCCTTATACACATCACCTTCTTGGCTCCCGAGTTGTCCGCTACTTCAAGAATGCTCTGTACCTGTATCATCTTCCTATCACTCCCGGCTTTCGTTTTGCGTTATACGGCCATATAAACGACACGAATCGATTGAAAGCGCGACTTGCCGCCTGCGTCGCCGTTCACCGGCGTCTCATGCACAAAGCCTATGCGTCCTTTTTCAGTACGTCTATGACTATCCACCGCTTCGTCTTGCTCAGTGGTCTGGACTCCAGTATCCTGACCGTATCTCCTGCCTTGCAGCGGTTGTCTTCGTCGTGCGCCTTGAACTTGGATACCCTCTTTATAAACTTCTTATAAAGCGGATGCTTGTACTGTTGAGTAACCGCCACAGTCACGGTCTTGTCCATCTTGTCGCTCACAACCTTACCAACAAAGACTTTTCTGGGCATGTCTACCTCTTCCACTCCTTGATTATCTGATGCCTCCGACCGATCGCATATACCGGCACCGGTCAGGCAGCCTTCTCTCTCTTCTTCTCCGTGACTACGGTGAGGATCCGCGCTATGTCCTTCCGCACCGTCCAGATCCTTTTCGGATTCTGGATCTCGCCCGTGGCCTGCTGGAACCTGAGATTAAAGAGTTCCTTCCGCAGTTCCTTCTCTTTCTGAAGGAGTTCGTCTACCGTCATGTTCCTGAGCTCAGAGGGTTTCAAAGCACCGCCTCCTCTCTCTTTACAAACTTCGTGGCAACCGGCAGCTTGTGCGATGCCAGCCTCAGCGCCTCTCTGGCCACATCCTCGGGCACTCCGGACATCTCGTACAGGATCCGGCCGGGCTTCACTACGGCCACCCAGTACTCGAGGTTCCCCTTTCCCTTACCCATCCTCGTCTCGGCCGGCTTCTTCGTAATGGGTTTGTCGGGAAAGATCCTTATCCAGAGCTTGCTGCCCCTCTTCACGTGTCTCGTGATGGCGACCCTTGCAGCCTCTATCTGCCTGCTCGTTATCCATCCGGGCTCGAGCGCCTTGAGCCCGTATTTTCCGAAAGAGACCTCAGAGCCCCTGTAGGCCTTTCCTTTCATATTGCCCTTCTGGGTCTTGCGAAACTTGACTTTCTTTGGCATCAACATGGCTTATGACTCCTTCGTTTCTTACTGTCAGCAGCGGCACCGCATCCCTCGCAGGGGACACGCGCGGCTAACGTCCGGCTCCGAGAACCTCTCCCTTGTACATCCAGACCTTCACGCCGATCACTCCGTACGTCGTCCTCGCCTCTGCAAAACCATAATCTATATCGGCGCGAAAGGTATGCAGAGGGACACGTCCGTCCCTGTACCATTCCCTTCTGGCGATCTCAGCCCCGGCAAGCCTGCCTGCACACTGGACCTTTATTCCCTGCGAGCCGAACCTCATGGCCGATCCAACCGCCTTCTTCATCGCCCTTCTGTAAGCAACCCTCTTCTCCAGCTGCATCGCGATGTTCTCTGCCACCAGCTGCGCATCAAGCTCGGGCTTCCTCACCTCTTTTATATCAATGGAGACCTGCTTATCTATCATCGCCTCCAGGTCCTTCTTCAGTTTTTCCACCTCGGCACCCTTCTTGCCGATGATGATGCCGGGCCTGGCAGTATGTATGGCGATCCTGACCCTCTGGCCCTCTCTCTCGCCGACCCTCTCTATCTCGACCTTGGACACCCCTGCATGATACAGCTTTTCCTTGATGTGCTTCCTTATCTGGAGGTCTTCGTGAAGCTGCTCGGCATAGCCCTGCTTCAGAAACCACCTCGAATCCCATGTCCTGATTATCCCTATCCTGTTACCGATGGGATGAGTCTTATGTCCCAAAATACACCCCCGCGTTTAATGTTGAATTATGGATGTTGAGTGTCGCAAGCGTTGACGGGGCTGACTTAACATCCTGCATTAAGCCCTTGACTTTCAAGTTCATTCCTCCTCTGCAAGCACTATGGTTATATGACTCGACTTCTTCTTTATTATATTGGCCCTGCCCATTGCACGGGGAAACAGCCTCTTCATCACCGGTCCCTCGTCTACGTGTGCCTTCACGATCCTCATCTCCTCGGGCACGGCAACGTCCTTCTGCTCTGCGTTTGCCATCGCAGAGCGGAGCAGTTTCTCGACAAAACGAGCTCCCCTGTAGGGCATGAACCTCAGTGCCACCATCGCCTCTCCGGCTTTCTTTCCCCGCACGAGGTCTATCACCCTTCTCGCCTTTCTCGGCGTGATCCTCGCATATCTCAAAATAGCCTTGGATTCCATAGACATCAACCCTTCACCCTTGTAGTCTTTTCGCTCCCTGCATGTCCCTTGAAGGTTCTCGTCCTCGAGAACTCTCCGAGCTTGTGTCCGACCATATTCTCGGATACGTATACCGGTATGAACTTCATTCCGTTATGCACGGCAAACGTAAACCCTACGAACTCAGGCACTATGGTGGACCTGCGGGACCAGGTCTTGATTATCCTCTTCTCGCCTGTATCGATCATCGCCTGCACCTTCTTCATCAACTTCGGATCAACATATGGACCTTTCTTTAGAGACCTTGGCACTTACGCCTCCTTTACATGAAACCGGTCTTCAGCCCGGTTATTTCTGAAAAACTCGTCTGACACTTCCAAAAACTCCAGCACCCTTTTATTTTCTCCTCTTTACGATCAGCCTGTCGGACTTCCGGTTCTTTCTGGTCTTTACACCCTCGGGCTTGCCCCACGGGGAGCATGCCGGTCTGCCTCCGGAGCTCTTCCCCTCGCCACCGCCAAGCGGGTGATCTATAGGGTTCATCGCCACGCCTCTCACGCTCGGCCGCCTGCCGATCCAGCGTCTTCTGCCGGCCTTACCGTAGTTTATGTTCTCGTGATCCACATTGCTCACCTGACCGACCGTCGCCATACAGTCTATCGGCACGAGCCTCACCTCTCCGGAGCCGAGCTTTATCTGGGCGTATTTCTTGTCCTTTGCAACGAGCTGGGCCTGCGTACCTGCGCTCCTTACCAGCTTGCCTCCCTGCCCGTGCCTCAGCTCGACGTTGTGTATGAACGTTCCAAGCGGCATGTTACGCAACGGGAGAGCGTTTCCCGTCTTGATCTCGGCCTCGGGCCCGGACATTACCTGGTCGCCGACCCTTATACCGTTCGGCGCGAGTATGTACCTCCGCTCGCCGTCAGCGTACTTGAGCAGAGCGATCCTCGCCGTCCTGTTCGGATCGTACTCTATTGTCTCCACCGTTGCCGGCACTCCGAACTTGTCTCTCTTGAAATCGATTATCCTGTACAGCCTCTTGTTTCCGCCGCCGCGCTGCCATGCCGTCACCCTGCCCTGGTTGTTCCGGCCGCCGCGTTTCTTGATGGAAACACACAGCGGCGCATAAGGCTTGTCGGTCGTCAGCTCGCTGTAGTCGGCGACCGACATGAATCTCCTGCCCGGTGATGTTGGTCTGTATATCCTGATTCCCATAGCTGCTCCTTAAACTCCAGATATCACGACTTGGTTTTGCCGCTGCAAAGCGTCCTCATCCGAATCATTCTGCAGACAAACGACTAAACCCCTTCTATGAAGTCGAGTTTCTCTCCCTTCTTGAGAGTTATTATCGCCTTCTTCATTGCTGCAGTCCTGCCTATAGAGCGTCCCCATCTCTTCTTCTTTCCCCTGACGTTTATCGTCGCCACCTTCTCCACCTTGACCTTGAAGACCTCCTCGAAAGCCTTCTTTATCTCGATCTTGTTGGCCTTCCTGTCCACCTCCACTATCAGCTTGCCGCCGGTCTCCTTAAGGTAGGTGGCCTTTTCAGTAAAGATCGGCCTCTTCAAAATATCATGAGAATCCCTCATCCCCTAACCTCCTGCACCTTCTCGAGGGCCTCCCGCGTCATCAACACGTGATTGTGGACAAGCAGGTCATATGTGTTCAGGTCAGCCGCCCTCACAACATCAACCCTCGGTATATTCCTTGCCGAAAGGTAGACGTTGTCATCCTTCTCCGGCACGACAACCAGCACCGAACCGCCCTCTATCCCGACACCCTTGAGCAGTGCGAGCATGTCCTTGGTCCTCGGCTTCTCGAATTCGATGGCATCGACCACCAGAAGCTCGCCGTCTCTGAGCTTCGCGCTGAGCGCGGTCTTCAGGGCCAGCCTCCTCTGTTTCTTGGTCATCTTGTACCCGTAGTCCCTCGGCTGCGGACCGAAGACCACTCCTCCGCCTTTCCAGAGGGGAGACCTGATACTGCCGTGCCTCGCCCTTCCGGTATGCTTCTGCTTCCAAGGCTTCTTCCCGCCGCCGCGAACCATCCCCCGCGTCTTCACTGCGTGCGTTCCCTGCCTCTGATTGGCAAGGTAATTGACGACGGCTTCATGCAGCAGGTCGGTCCTGACCTCGCGTCCGAAAACGTCATCCGAGGCCGAAACCTTTCCAACTATATTGTTGTCCTTGTCTCTTATCTCTATTTCCGGCATTCTCTAGTCTTCCTTCCTGATCTCGATATAACCACCGACAGGCCCCGGAAGCGCGCCCTTTATGAGAATCAGGTTCTGATCAGGCCGCACATCCACCACAGAGAGGTTCCTGACCGTCACCCTTCCGCCTCCCATGCGGCCGGGCATGCCCGTATTCTTCCAGACCCTCGAGGGGAACGAACTGCCCCCGATCGAGCCCGGCGCCCTGTTGAACATCGACCCGTGAGAGCCCGGACCTCCTCCGTAACCCAGCCTCTTCATCACTCCCTGAAAGCCCTTGCCTTTCGATATACCGGTGGCAACGACCCTGTCTCCCTTCTGAAACCTCTCCACGGTTATTACGTCTCCAACACCGAGCTCGCTCATCGGAACCTCCCGCAGCACCCTGTATGGCGGAACCCCGGCCTTCTTGAAGTGCCCCGACATCGGCTTGTTGACCTTCCTCACCTTTCTCACCTCTTCATAACCTATCTGCACCGCCTCGTAACCGTCACGCTCCTTGGTCCTCACCTGCACCACCCGGCACGGACCGGCCTCGACGACCGTCACGGGGATCACCTTGCCTTTCTCGTCGAAGATCTGTGTCATACCAAGCTTTTTTCCGAGGATTCCCGTCATAGCTTTATCTCCACGTCCACCCCGGCAGCCAGCTCGAGCTTCATGAGTTCGTCAACCGTCTGGGGAGTGGGATCATAAATATCTATCAACCTCTTGTGAGTCCTTATCTCGAACTGCTCTCTCGACTTCTTGTCGACATGAGGCGACCTGAGCACCGTAACCTTGTGTATCCTTGTCGGAAGAGGCACAGGGCCGGCTATTCTCGCCCCCGTCCTCTGAGCCGTATCCACTATCTCCTTCACGGACTGGTCGAGTATCCTGTGGTCGTATCCTCTCAGCTTTATCCTTATCTTCTGGTTCATAATCTCCCTACTCTATTATCTTGGTGACGACACCGGCACCGACGGTACGGCCGCCTTCCCTTATCGCGAACCTCACTCCCTCTTCCATCGCCACCGTC
>JAADGG010000076.1 GCA_013152485.1 Nitrospirota bacterium
ACGGCTCCAACCCGTGTGGCGATAACCGGTTTCTTCGAGGCCATCGCCTCGAGCAGGACCATGGGCAGCCCCTCTTTCACCGACGGCAACACGAAGATGTCCATCACGGACAAGAGCTCGGGAACGTCCTTCCTGTAACCGGTAAAGGTGACGCTCTCTTCAATGCCCAGCTCAACGACCATCCTCTTAAGCTCATCCCTCAAGGGGCCGTCTCCCACGATCAGAAACCTGACGGAGTCACCGGCCCTTACAATATCCCTTGCAGCCTTGAGCAGATAAACATGCCCTTTCTCGTGCCCCAGACTTCCGATGGTCCCGACAACCTTCTCATCTCCGTTCAGACCGAACTCCGTCCTGAGGCTCCCGGTTGAGACACGCCCGTCGAACCTCCCGAGGTCTATCCCGTTGTCGATCACCACTATCTTTTCCTCAGGGACCCCGAACCTCAGCATGTCATTCTTCACGCCTTCCGATACAGCTACGATCCTACCGAAGTAACGGATCCACAGACTGTCGAGAAAACAGTAGACTTTGAGCCTCCAATGGGACCTGAGCCAGTTGTGGTTGGTCGTCACTGCCGGAACGTTCTTTACTGACGCAAACAGACCATAAAAGTTCGATTTGTATCCGTGGCAATGTACGATGTCTATCCTTTTCTCCCTGACGAAGCTCCTGATAGAGCGTGCCAGCTTGAGGTCGAACTGGCTCCTGCAGGGAAACACAAAGGTCTCTATATTGTTCGCCCTTGCCTCCTCGGCGACTTCTGCGTGTGGATTGTACTCGTTCATTATGACCCCGACGACCGGTTGGCAGTCGCCTCTCTTCAGGAGTCCTTTGCAGAGCTCGACAACCACCCTCTCGGCCCCGTACAGGCCCTTACTGCTGATCAAGTGCAGGACCTTCAATCTTCTCATCTGCTTCAGCTCTTCACTCCCGTTCGTCTCTTGCAGCCCCGGCCGGAATGACGGAAGGCGGCCGGTTGAAGACCGCCAGCACCGTCTTCCATATGAGTCCAAGATCATACAGGAACGAAGACCTGTCTATGTACAACTTTGCAAGCCTGATCTTCTCGGGCAGAAGCACGTTACGGTAGAACGCCTCGGGATCGTCCTTGTCCCTGAGCACACCCTCTTCATCCCTGTATGTTATCGACGAAATGTCGGTTATACCCGGTCTCACCCTCAGTATATGCTCGTAGTCCTCTCTGAAGAGCTCGACGTACTTCTGCACCTCGGGTCTCGGCCCCACGAGACTCATGTCGCCTTTCAGGACGTTTATCAGCTGGGGCAGCTCGTCTATCTTGTATCTTCTGAGAATCCTTCCAACACGCGTCACTCTCTTGTCGCCACCGACTGTTATCTGGGGACCCTTCTCTGAAGCATCGACAGTCATGGTCCTGAACTTGTATATGAGAAAGGGGTTGAAGTTTCTTCCGACCCTCTGTTGCCTGAAGAAGACGGGGCCCCTGCTGTCAAGCTTGATCAGGATTGCAGCTGCTGCAAACAAAGGAAAAAGCAACACGATGCCGGCAGCCGAACAAAATATGTCAAAGGCTCGCTTCATTCCAGCGCCCCTGCACGGGCCTCCCGCAATCCGGAATCATTTTCTCCATATACTCACCACGGAAGAAACCGCGTCGATCACCCTTTCAATGTCGCTGTCCGTCATCCTGGGATATATCGGCAGGGATACGATGCGTCTGTAGGTCTCATAGGCGACGGGAAAGTCTCCAGGCTTGTAGCCGTAAGTGTTGCGGTAGTAGGGATGTATATGGAGAGGTATGAAATGCACGGAAGTGCCTATTCCCCGCTCCCTGAGCTCCTCGATAAAACGCCCCCGGTCTATGGACAGGCGATCGAGGTTCAACCTGATGACATAGAGGTGCCAGCTGTGCAGGGTCTCACGCCCTTGATCCATGGGACCGGAAAGAGACGAGAGCGGAATCTCTATCTCCTCGATGTCCCTGAACGCGGCGTTGTACATCTCCGCTATGTACGCCCTCCTCCTCCAGAGCCTGTCGGCCTTTCTCAGTTGGACGATTCCGAGGGAGGCGGCTATGTCCGTCAGATTGTACTTGTATCCCGGAGCAACTATCTCATAGTACCATGACCCCTCTGCACTATATCTGTTCCACGCATCCTTGCTTATACCATGCAGACTCATTATCCTCATCCGCTCAGCCCACTCGTCATTGTCCGTCGTTACCATGCCCCCCTCTCCGGTGGTTATGTTCTTTGTTGCATAGAAGCTGAAGCACGTTATGTCACCGATCGTCCCTATGCGTCTTCCCTTGAAGTATGACGGCAGTGCATGGGCGGCATCCTCGACGATCTTCATCCCGTACTGCTCCGCCATCTTCTGTATGTAATCCATTTCGCAGGGGTAACCTGCGTAGTGGACCGGAATCACGGCCTTTGGTGCTGCCGCTCCACGGCCTGCAGCCATCGCAAGGTATTGCTCCATCTTTTCCGGATCGATGTTCATGGTCGCGGGCTCTATGTCAACGAATACCGGCTTCGCCCCGAAGTAGCGTATTACCTCTGCCGTTGCAGCAAATGTCATCGGGGACGTGATGACCTCGTCACCCCCGGTGATGCCGATTGCATCCAGCGCAAGATGGAGAGCGGCCGTACAGGAGTTTACCGCGATCGCATGTCTACACCCCATGTATTTCGCAAACTCCGCCTCGAATTCCTTTGTCCTCGGGCCTGTCGTGATCCATCCCGACCTGAGGGTATCGAGGACATACTCTATGTCCTCGTCCTCGATCATCGGCAAGGAATACGGAATGAATTCATTGCGTGATGTCATCATTGTCTTTCTGCTCCTCCGTATCACTGTCTCTTATCTGAACCTCCTGCCATTGACGAGAAAACGCTTTACGTCCTCTCTCTCGGGCCAACCGTAATAGTTCCCCCTGCTCATATCGAGCGAATATGTCTCAAAGTCATTCCGCGCTATCTTTTCAACGCCTTCAACGACCATTTCCGCCCCAATCCTTTTCGAACGCCTTATAAACGACTCGAGCGTATCATCGGCAAGAACGGGGAACCTCCTCTGTACAAGCACGTCTCCGGCGTCGATCTTCTCGTTTACGAAGAAGAGTGTACTGCCGGCTTCCCTCTCGTTGTTGGCGAGCACCCAGAAAGACGGCATGACACCTCGGTAGTCCGGCAATATCGAGCCATGCAGGTTGAGACATCCCTTAGGGGGCAGCCCTATGAGCTCCTTCTTGAATATCTGCGGGCAGGATATGGATATCACCAGGTCGGTGCCCCAGGCTCTCAGACGGTCCAGGTTCCGTTTACTGTTCACGTCGACTTCATAGAGATAGGGTATCCCGTATCTCTTGAAAACAGCCTTCATGGAGTAGAAAGACCTTCCGTTGCCTCCAAACAGTAAGTCCATCGCCTTGAAACGAAGGACCCTCCATGACAGGACGGCGGCCTCCTTCAGGCCGAAGGTCCTTGCATAGCGCATGACGAGATCGAACTTCGTGGTATTCTTGTAGACCGGCGGAACCATTATAACCCTTATGTCATGGTCCGGCGACAGGTGTTCGATGACATAACGGTAAAACTCCGGCAGATAAAAAGGCTCATCAGGACTGAGAAAGACTATACGCATGTTTCCCTCCTTTCAGCACTGTATCGCACACCGTGATGTCTTTTCACGAATCCCCTGCAAGACATCGGACATTGTCCCGAACACCCCCCTCTTCAGAAGCTCCGAAACCTTTTTCTGAAAACTCCGCCTGCCGATACCCTGATGCAGGCGGCGCAACCCCGGCACACGCCTCACGATCTGCCGCCACTCCCTGGGATTGAATTCATACGGATGGCAATAGATGATGAACGGCTGCCCCTGAGAGCTCAGCCTCCTCAGGCTGTAGTTCAGGAACCACGACGGGAACAGGCGGAAGTATCCACCGCCGCCGACCGGGATTCTGAAACGTTCGGGCCAGGACATCTCCAGCACGGATACAGGCAGCTCCTCGATCTCACCCGAGGCCGTTCTTATAATACTGTATCCCATCGAGAACCCTTCTATACCGTAACGACTCGTCTTAAGCGGAAAGATCGAAGAGTCATAGCGTATTCCGGCTTCATACATCACTTCGAAAGCCCAGAACGAGTCCCTGTCTATGGAGAAGTCTGGCGCCCTGAAACCTGTCACAGGCTCTCCCGTTATGTCTTCAAGGCGCTTTCTCGTCTCATCCAGTTCCTTTCTGAACTCACCCGGACTCATCCCGTTGACCGGACGGTGCGAGTATCCGTGGGACTGCACCTCATGCCCCGCGTCGTGAATCTCTCTGACGATGTGCGGGAAGGCCCTGGCGACCAGGCCCTGTACGAAGAACGTCCCTTTTATGCCGTGCTGAGACAGAAAGTCGAGTACCAGGCGTGTATTGTGAACACAGACCTCGCTGACAGGGGCATCGAAGTCGAACGAGGACTGGTACCAGTCCTCTACGTCTA
>JAADGG010000095.1 GCA_013152485.1 Nitrospirota bacterium
GTTTCGTGCTCTCTCCGAGGACCACGTGCTTTGAGATATTCCGCAAGATAAACCGCATGAGCTTCTCGAGGGGAGCCAAGCTGATAATCACGGCTCATCCAGATGTTGCGGAACTCCTCTCTGACGAGGAGAGATACGCGGTGGAGGAGATAGAGAAGAAGCGGGCGGTGGAGATAATCGTCAAGGTCGACCCCCACATACACCAGGAAAACTACACCATAACCGTCTTGTAGGAAAGAGCTTCAGGGCCGTGTTCTTGTCCCTATGCGGAAATACGAGAAACTGCTTGACATAGTGAGGAGTCTCGACAGCGCGGTCGTCGCCTGCTCCGGAGGGGTCGACAGCACGCTGCTGATGAAGGCCGTAAAGGACAGCGGTATAAAGGCCCTTGCAGTCACGGGCAAGTCACCGACCACCCCCTCCTCCGACCTCGATGAGGCGGTCGCCATGGCCTCCGAGATAGGCCTGCCGCACCGCATCGTTCCGACTGCCGAGATGCAGAGGCGGGAGTTCAGGGAGAACTCGAGGGAGAGGTGTTTCTTCTGCAAGGATACCCTGTTCGGCGAGCTTAGGAGGCTTGCCGAATCAGAAGGATTCAGGTGGGTCGTCGAGGGGAGCAACCTCGACGACCTCAGGGACTACAGGCCGGGCCTGAGGGCAAGGGAGCTCCACGGCGTAAGGAGCCCGCTCATAGAGGCCGGACTCGCCAAGAAGGATGTCCGGGAGATATCGAAGGAGCTGGGGCTCAGGACGTGGGACAGACCTGCCTCGCCGTGTCTCTCCTCGAGGTTTCCCTACGGGCTTGCCATTACCGAAGAGCGGTTGAGGATGGTGGAGGCGGCGGAGTCCTTTCTCAGGGACCTCGGGCTCAGGGAGTTCAGGGTGAGGCATCATGGCGATCTCGCAAGGATAGAGGCGAGGCAGGAGGACATGGAGCGTCTTTTGGTCCCATCGGCGAGAGAGGAAGTGGTCTCGTTCCTGCGGGGGCTTGGATACAAGTACGTCTCTCTCGACCTCGAGGGGTTCGAAAGCGGCAGGCTCAACAGATAGGATGCTGCACGCGATGTGTCGGGTCCAGCCCCGGGCTTGTATGATCCGCAGCCTGAAACAAGTATTGTGTCAGGGTCACTGGTGTCCGGCAAGAACACAGGAACCATCAATATCCCCTGTCCTGTGAGGACTTACACTGCTTATCGGACGGTAGTGTGTTAGATATGAATTCCGAGGAAGAGTACCATAGAGAGCTCAGGAAGTGTGTCCTGTGCGGAAGCTGTAAGGCCGCGTGTCCTACGTATTCGCTGAAGCACTCCGAAGCCCTCGGTCCACGGGGACGGCTGAGGCTGCTGTGGGCTTTCTCGACCGGGGAGCTCGAGCCCACGCAGGCCATGGTTGAGAGGGTCTTCAGCTGCCTCCTCTGTGGTGCATGCAGCAGGCAGTGTTCGGCTGGTGTGAATATCCTCGAGACGATGTATCACGGCAGGGACCTGCTCAAGGGAGCGGACAAGGCGGGCAGGACGCTGAAGTGGATCCTGAGGTTTGCGCTGAAGAGGCCGGGACTCAGTGCCAGGGTCTTCAGGCTGGCCCGGCCTGCGATCGGTCCACTGCTTGCCAGGGCGGGTCTTGCAGGAGGAGTGTTCCGGCCCGGTGACTACGCGCTCAAGGATACGGGTACGGTGTTCGCACCTGCAGACATAAGAAGCATGAAGGGCCGGGTCCTTCTCTTCTCAGGCTGCAGCGTGAACTACCTCGCTCCACACCTCGGAGAATCGTTCATCCGTGTTGTCAACGCCCTCGGCTACGAGGTCGTCCTGCCGAAGAGGGAGGTCTGCTGCGGGGCTCCCCTCAGGGCCATGGGATTTGCAGCGGATGCCCGCGACTTTGCACGCAGGAACATCGAGGCCCTCAGGGGGCTGAAGGCTGACGCAATCGTCTCGTTGTGCCCCACATGCGTGGTGACGCTGAGGGAGCAGTACAGGGAGCTTACGGGTGATGCAATAGAGGCCGTTGATGCCGTTACATTCCTGGCGGGGAGGATAGAGACGAGCCCTGCACTCGATGTGAGGGCGGCCTTTCACGACCCCTGCCATTCACTCCACGGCCTCGGACAGTACGGTGAGCCGAGATCTCTGCTCAGGTCCGTGGGGGTTGACCTCGTGGAGATGGAGAGCGGCTGCTGCGGGCTGGCGGGGACGTTTTCCCTCTCGTTCAGAGAGCTCTCGGATGCCATGCTGAAGAAGCGGGTCGAGACGTTTGAAAGGACAGGGGCCGAGATACTCGTCACCTCTTGTCCGGGATGCCTGTTCCAGCTGTCGAAGACCATTTCTGGCGACAGGGTCTTTCATGCCGTAGAGGTGGTTGAAGAGGGGCTGCTGAAGTGAGAGGGGGTACGGAAAGGTTGTTGTAAGCCGGACGCGAAACATGATAATATAGAAAATTCTTACATCGAGAAACGCTCGGGAGGAAGACCGCATGCCGATATATGAATACGAGTGCCTGGGCTGCAAGGCGGAGTTCGAGATGCTCGTCTTCGGTTCGAAGGAGGTGACGTGCCCGGAGTGCAGCAGCGGGGATGTCAGGAAGAAGCTCTCCGTCTTCGGGATGAGTGGTGTTGAAAAACCTTTTGCCGGGTCGTCCGGCTGCTCTTCCTGCAACAGCGGCGGCAGCTCATGCAGCAGCTGTCACTGACAAACCTGCAGGTGTTGATTCCGCGACCGCCTGCAGCTGTCACATCTCGGGCTGCCTGAACGGATTCGCCCTCAGAATGTCGTTGAGCTTGAGAGGCGCCCCCTTGAGCTCGAATACCGCGAGCCCCTTGTTCGTAAACTCCTGTCCATTGTGGACCCACCTTCCCCGCCACTGTATGTATAACAGCACACGGTTGTTCTCTATGTCGACCCGCGTCGGCCTGAACTCCATCTCCGCTGAATCGAAGTCCTTTATGCTGCCTATGAGCACCAGGTAACCGTTCTTCGTGCAGAGGGCCTTCATTGCGGTCTTGTCCTTCTGCAGATAGGCGTCCTTTATGCTTTCTGCAAGGGAGATCGCATCTCTTGCAACCGCGGCATCCCCGGTCAGTGCTTCCTTTCTCACCTCTTTCTTCCCACCGCATGAGGGCAGAAAGAGCAGTGCGGGAAGCAGAAGGGCGGCGTATAGGTATCTCAAGCCGCCTCCTTCAGCGATAGTACGAAATCCCTGTTTTCCATGTACCACCTTACGGTCCTTTCGATGCCCTCCTCAATCTTCACTTTCGGTTTCCACTGGAGCAACTCTCCGGCCTTTCCGATGCCGGCCCAGGTCGCCTCCACGTCGGCGGGGTGTCGTTCGAGCCAGTTTATCTCCGCCTTCTTTCCGAGGGCGTCTTCTATGAGGTTTATTACGTATATGAGCTCCACCGAGTTGTCGTTTCCGAGGTTTATGATCTCATAGCCGCCTGTCTCCATGCACCTGATGGTCCCTTCTGCTATGTCGTCTATATAAGTGAAGTCCCTCGTCTGCCTTCCGTCGCCGAAGACCGGGATCGGCTTGCCCGTGTCTATGTTCCTTATGAACTTGAAAATGCTCATGTCAGGCCTTCCGGCAGGACCGTAGACAGTGAAGTATCGCGGTATGGTCACGTCGATCCCGAAGAGGTAGTGGTAGCTGTAACTGAGCACCTCTGCCCCCTTCTTGGTCGCCCCGTATGGAGAAAGAGGAGAGTCGGTCCTCTGTGTCTCGACGAACGGCATCTCGTTGAACCCGTAGAGGCTCGACGTGGAGGCGAGGACAAGCTTCTTCACACCGTGGTCCCTGCAGCATTCGAGGAGGTTCAGGGTGCCCCTGACATTTGTGTCGAGATAGACCCAGGGGTCTTCCACGGACGCCCTCACCCCGGCCCTTGCAGCCATGTTTATGACGACGTCGAACTTCCCGTCCTTGAAGAGCCCTTTCAGGATGTCCATGTCGGTTATGTCGGCACGTACGGCCGAGAACCCCCTGTACCGAGTGAGGCTTTCGAGCCGCCACTGCTTGAGGCGTGCATCGTAGTAGTCGTTCATGTTGTCGATGCCGGTCACTTCGTGTCCCTGTTCGAGCAGCATCTGTGCCGTCTTGTGACCGATGAACCCGGCGGCACCTGTAAGCAATATCTTTTTCATCCCTCTCCTTGGTTCCTGTCAAGTGTTGCGTTTACTTATAATACACGCTTGGAGAGACAAAATTCCATATACGGGGCCGGCTTTTCATCGGGATCTCTTTGAGCATGCCGGTAGTGGATGACTGTTTGATGTGGTGAGCCGTGAGGGATTCGAACCCCCGACCCGCTGATTAAGAGTCAGCTGCTCTACCAACTGAGCTAACGGCCCACTTCGAGACTTGATGATATATCGAAAGCAACGCTGGTATCTGAAAACTGTTCGATTGCTTTGGCGCGCCTGAGAGGATTCGAACCCCTGACCTGAGGTTCCGGAGACCTCCGCTCTATCCAACTAGCTACAGGCGCAACATGACAATGATAAGAAAAATACGTCCTGTAAGTCAAGTTTTTCCCGGTTGCCGCTGCGGATCGGGCCCGGGGCTTGATTTGCTTTTTATAATATCGAATGGTTACTATTAATGATATCTTGTCAAAAGGAGGAAAATTATGGTTACCATAACATCACAGGCGGCAGACAAGGCCAAGGAGTTCCTGGCCAAGGAAGGAAAGGACGGCTGGGGCCTGAGGCTTTCCCTGTACGGAGGCGGCTGTTCCCCGTCGTACGGGCTTGATATAGCTGAGAATCCCGAGGCCGGCGATGAGGTGGTGGAGCAGAACGGCCTGAGGGTCTTTGTCGACAAGGACGCCTCTGCCGCCCTCTCAGGCATGGAGATCGACTATGTCGACGACGGCTCTGTCCAGGGTTTCGTGCTCAGGGGCGGTGAGCAGCCCTCGTGCGGACCGAGCTGCAGCAGCTGCGGATAAGCACGCCTGGAGTTCCGGATGTTTCCCGTACACAGACCCCGAAGGCTCAGAAGCAGTGAAACTATAAGGAGGATGGTCCGTGAGACCATCCTCCTTCCTGACGACTTCATATATCCCCTCTTCGTCACTTTCGGCAAAGGCGTGAAGAAGCCCATTCCATCCATGCCCGGCTGTCACCAGGAGTCGGTGGACGAAGCGGTGAAGACTGCACGCGAGACATATTCCCTCGGTATCCCAGGCGTCATACTGTTCGGCATACCTGAACACAAGGACGAGACCGGCTCGTCGGCCTGGGCCCCCGACGGTGTCGTCCAGGCGGCGATCAAGGCCATCAAGGACGCGGTGCCGGAACTCCTCGTCATCACCGACGTATGCATGTGCGAGTATACGAGTCACGGCCACTGCGGCATAGTGAAGGACGGCGAGATCCTCAATGATCCGACCCTTGAACTCCTCCAGAAAGAGGCCCTTTCCCATGTCCGTGCCGGCGCAGACATGGTGGCGCCTTCTGACATGATGGACGGCAGGGTGCTTGCCATAAGGCAGGTGCTCGACAGGGAGGGATACAGCAATATCCCCATAATGAGTTATGCGGCCAAGTATTCCTCGGCCTTTTACGGCCCGTTCAGGGATGCAGCCGAATCAGAACCCCGGTTCGGCGACAGGAGGTCTTACCAGATGGATCCCTGCAACAGGCGCGAGGCATTGAAGGAGGTCGCCCTCGATATCGAGGAGGGTGCCGACATCGTGATGGTGAAGCCTGCGCTCTCCTACCTCGATGTCATCTCTGACGTCAAGGAGAACTTCGATCTGCCGGTGGCGGCCTACAACGTCTCAGGAGAGTATTCACTCGTCAAGGCGGCCGCCCGGCTCGGCTGGATAGACCACGACAGGGTGATGATGGAGGTCCTCGCCTCGATCAAACGCGCGGGTGCAGACATCATCCTCACCTACTTTGCCCCTGAGGCGGCAAGGCTGCTGAATTCCTGATTCCGGCCGTATTTCCTTGCAAGACGACACGTTTTTCTGATAGAATCCGGCTGAGTCCAGACCATACGCATACTGATACGGGGAGGCCGCTACGAGGATCCGGACAGCGTCGTTCAGTTTCAGGTTGAGGCCGATTGAGCCCATGGTGCTCCCCTCCTACAAGGGGTCCACCCTGAGGGGCGGATTCGGCCATGCCTTCAGGCGCGTGGTCTGTGCGTTGAGGAACAAGGAGTGTGCCGACTGCCTTCTGAGGGGAAGATGCGTCTATGCATATGTCTTCGAAACACCCCCGCCTGAAGGCGCGAAGATGATGAGCAAGTACACCTCTGCACCCCACCCGTTCGTCATTGAGCCGCCGCCTGAAACCAGGAGGGGATATACCCCTGACGACGAGATGGACTTCGGTCTCATTCTGATAGGCAGGGCGGTGGACTACCTTCCGTACTTCGTCTATGCCTTTGACGAACTCGGAAGGATCGGGCTCGGCAGGGACAGGGCCGGGTTCGAGCTGGTGGACGTCGTATGCAACGGAGAGAGCATCTATGACGCAGGGGCCCGCACCCTTGGAAGACATGACTCTTCCGACCTGAACATATCGTTCCCTGCCGCGGCCGGACCCGTGCCCGAGCCGCTGACGCTCCGGTTCCTGACTCCCGCCAGGATCGTCTACAGCGGTCGCCTCACGCTCGACCTCGAGTTCCATGTGCTGGTCAGGAACCTCCTGCGCAGGCTCTCCCTGCTGAGTTATTTCCATTGTGACGCCGAGCCCGCAGACTGGGACTTCAAGGAGATAATCAGGAAGGCGGAGAGCGTCCGGGTGAAGAGCAGAAGCCTCAGGTGGCACGACTGGGAGCGTTACTCGGCAAGGCAGAAGACCAGGATGAAGATGGGGGGATTCGTTGGGGAGGCGACTTTCGAGGGAGACACGGGACCGTTCATGGACCTTGTCAGGGCCGGTGAGGTCCTGCACGTGGGTAAGGGGACGGCGTTCGGGCTGGGACGTTTCATGATAGTTCAAGATCTTTGACTGACAAAAGAAACATCGTTTTAAACTACATATGATCAGTTGAACTATTGGTAAGGAGGTTTTACCGATGGCTATTGTGAAAACCTCGGCTAAGGGACAGGTTGTCATTCCCAGGCAGGAAAGAGAGAAGCTCGGCATAAAGCCGGGTTCAAAAGTTATAGTCGAGGTTGTTGATGACCACATTGAGATACATCCCTTGCCTGAGGAACCGGTTGAGTATTTCTGCGGCATCTTCAGCGAAGATGCTTCTCTTACAAAGGCTCCTTTGTCTGGATTTGATCATATCCTTGCGGCTGACGATGACAGTATGTGTGACAGGATAGAAATATTTCGGAAGTATTGTTTTTCTTCTGTTCTTGGCCGAAATCGGATATAATTGGACATATGCAGAGGAGAGGCTACAGAGAGGTCTTGTATTCATAGCTGGTGCGACCCCGCAGGTGATAACAGAGACCATATGCGCCCTTGCCTCGGAGGACCCGCCGGTGAATCCCGACGAGCTCTACGTGATAACCACAGCGCGGGGGAAGGCGGCGGTCGAGGACGCCCTGATCAACCGGGGCATCCTCGAGAAGCTTTGCGCCGAATACGGCCTGCCGCGCGTCTCTCTCGGAGGGGACTCGTTCATAGTGCCCGCCGACGGGTCAGGGACGGAGCTTGATGATATAAGGGATGCCGGGGAGAACGAGCTGATGGGCGATCTTATAACATCCTTCATCAGGGAGAGGACGGCAGACCCGTCGGCAAGGCTCCACTGCTCCATAGCTGGCGGGAGGAAGACCATGTCCTTCTATCTCGGGGCCGCCATGCAGCTATTCGGCAGGCCCTGGGACAGGCTCTATCACGTGCTCGTCAGTCCGGAGTTCGAATCATGCCCGCAGTTCTTCTACAAGCCGAAAAAGGACAGGACCATAGACGTAAACGGCAGAAGGCTCAACACTGCAGACGCAGAGATAACGCTTGCGGAACTGCCCTTCATAAGGCTGCGCAGCAAGCTGAGCCTTGGAGCTTCGGGTTTCAGGGAGCTCGTCAGCGAGGGCCAGCGGGACATAGACACTGCGATGGTCCAGCCCGAACTGACGGTGAAGCTCCGGGAGGGTATGGTGTACATAGGGAACAAGGCCGTGAAGCTCCAGCCCATGCTCCTGATGATATACACTGCCTATCTCCGGTACAAGCTCAACCGCTGCGTATTCCCTGAAAGGCCCTACTGCCTCGACTGCACCGAGTGTTTTCCGTCACTCCTGGACGTTACCACGAAACCCGCGGTTGAAGAGATGGCGAAGGACTACATGGCGATATGCCCCTCCAGGGTTGACGACCTGCTGAGCAGGTACAAAAACGGTCTCTCCGTCGACACGGTCAGGCAGGCGATAAGCAAGATCAGGCGGACGGTCACGGATCAGCTGGAGGACGAAACCCTCGCCTCCGTCTATGCCGTAACCACCTCACTCAGAACATACTCGAACACCCGCCACGGCGTGAGGGTGGAGAAGAGCAGGATAAGGATAGAGTGAGACGATGAACGCAGGTCTTCTCAAGGAAGTTTTGTTTTTGATTTTTAATTTTTGAATTTTTTGACAGAGGATTGAAGAAATGAAAGAGTTCAAGCAGAGAGAGTATCAGACGGTGGTG
>JAADGG010000081.1:0-20604 GCA_013152485.1 Nitrospirota bacterium
AGGATATCGGCATACTCCTGAGTGACGACATCGTCGCCGTAGAGCAGGCATCCATCGACCTCATCCTCAAGGAGAGACACCTGCCGTCCTCCATGGCCGATGGAACGGGGGAAGCGGAAGACATATTCAGGGGACTTCACAACAAGCCTTACGAGCTGCAGGTCTCCGAGGCGGAACGTCTCGGCCTCGGCAGCAGAAGATACGAACTGGTCACCATCGGGGCCGACGTGCACGAAAAAGGGGACAGAAGGTGTTCATAGAGCAACGGCTCAAGGAACTCGGGATAGAACTGCCCGCGGCACCCTCGCCGGTCGGTTCCTACACCCCTGCGCTCAAGACCGGAAACCTCCTGTTTCTGAGCGGAATACTTCCACTCAAGGACGGGGTTCTCATCGCCGAGGGGATCGTCGGCAGGGATGTCGAGATCGATGCCGCCAGAGAGGCGGCACGCCAGGCGGTCATCAATGCACTGTCGATCATCAAAGAGGCATGGGACCTCGAGGGCATCAGCAGGTGCATAAGGCTTAACGGCTACGTTGCATCGGCAACTGACTTCCATGAACAGCCGGCCGTGCTGAATGCAGCCTCCGACCTGCTCGAGGCTATATTCGGCGAATCCGGCATTCATACGAGGACGGCCGTCGGCGTTGCCGTGCTGCCCATGAATGCACCGGTAGAGCTGGACTTCATCTTCGAGCTGGGCTGACCTGTCTCAACTCCGCTGTGACTGCAGAAGCATCCCTGATGCGGCTTTCCGCTTCCATGCCATCACCCGGTTTCCCTCCTGTATGCGTGAGACACGGCGGGTTCATCCTCCCGACGATCATGTCATGCGGCGAAGCGAGCTGTTTGCCGTTCTTTTGTCGCTGGTTTTGGGTTATAATAGTCTTCCCATGCCTAAACCCGTGATAGCGATAATCGGCAGACCGAACGTCGGCAAATCCACCCTCTTCAACAGGATGACCCGCACGCGCAAGGCGATCGTCGAGGACATCCCGGGGGTCACGCGGGACAGGCTCTACCAGGAGGCGGCATACGACGACAGGGAGTTCGTCGTCATAGATACCGGCGGCCTCTTTCCCGAGACCGACGAGGAGATCCTGATACAGACGAGACAGCAGGCCATGTTCGCCGTGGAGGAGGCCGACGTGATCGTCCTGCTCTTCGACGGGAAAGAAGGCCTTACGGAGGTCGACAGACAGATCGTCGATATGCTGAGGCCGGTCGGAAAGAAAGTCCTCTATGTGGTCAACAAGATAGACGCCCGAAACAGGGAGGAGAGGCTCTACGACTTCTACTCTCTCGGTGTCGATGAACTCATACCAGTGTCGGCGGCCACGGGTTATGGTTTTGAAGATTTCATGGAAAGGGTCATCGAGAGCCTGCCCGAAAAAGAGGGGAGCGGAAAGGCTGAAGAGGCCCTGCCGGGAATCGCCATCGTGGGAAAGCCTAACGTCGGAAAGTCCACGTTCGTCAACTCCCTGCTCGGAAAGGAGAGGATGATCGTCAGCCCGATCCCCGGGACCACTCGGGACTCCGTAGACAGTATCTGCAGGTACTACGGCAAGGAGTACCTGATAATCGATACAGCCGGAATACGCAGAAAGTCGAGGATAGCCGACCACTCCGTCGAGAAGTTCATGATCATAAGGGCCGTCAGGAGCATCGAACGGGCGGACGTGGTGCTCCTGCTCATCGACGCGCGCGAGGGGATTTCAGAGCAGGACCAGAAGATAGCCGGCCTGATCAGCAGGTACGGCAAAGGGCTCGTTCTCCTCTTCAACAAGTGGGACCTGGTGGAAGAACCCGAAAAGCGGTACAGGGAGCTGCTCAACGAGGTCCACTGGAAACTCCGCTTCGTCGAGTATGCACCGGTACTCACCGTGTCCGGCCTCGCCCGGAAGAGGATAACCAAGGTCTTCCCCCTTGTCGACGAGATCATGAGCGAGCGGAGAAAACGTATCCCCACCTCGGCCCTCAACAGGTTCGCCTCCGAAATAACCCCGCTGCTTCCGACGCACAAGGGGAAGAAGACGAAGATATTCTTCATGACGCAGACAGGCGTCGAGCCGCCCGAGTTCGTCCTCTTCGTAAACCATCCACAGGCATTCAAACCCGAACACGTAAGGTTCATCGAGAGGCTCATCCGCCAGAAGTACATCTTCAGGGGCACCCCGATACGCATCTTCATCCGCCAGAGGAGCAAACATGGATGAAAGCATGCAGCGGACCCGGAGCACGATCTATTAAGCACTCAGAGTGTCCTGTCCGTTACCCGGGCAGATAGACGGCTGTCGTGACGATTATATCTCCCGGCAAGACGGATGCAGAGTGCAGGCTGCTCAGCGCAGCACCCTCTCCCTGAAGAAACCTGCAACCGCCTTGCCGACTACATAATGGCCCTCGTTGTTGAAGTGAATATCGTTCGGAGCATATATGTCTCTGTTCACATCCCTTACGTAAGCCCTCAAGACGGGCAGCAGGTCGAGGTAGGGAATCGAGTGTTTCCGGGCGTACTCCTCCACATACCCCTGCGGGAGCCTGATATCGTAGTTCTCACCGCTCGGGGAGGATGCGAAGACCTGATCCTTGTAAGGAATGGAGACGATCACAAACCTGATGCCGTGGTTGTAACAGGCTTTCCTGATATTGTCCAATGCAGCCATGGTCAGGTCCTTCGCCTCCAGGATGATCTCGGGCCGGTCCGTACGGCTCCAGAACGTGTCCGACATTAACTCATCACTCGGCAGAAAATCGGAGGTTTCCGCTCCATCGCCGGTAAGGAGCTTCGAGATCAAGTCGTTCAGCAGACGGAACGTGGCAAGGGAAAAACGGACCTTCGGCTTCCTTCCAGCCTCCGGGGGAATCCTCAGCTCCTGATTCTCCTTGTTCCACACGGCTACACCGTCGACAATGTCGTACTTGTCCTTCCCGAGGTATGCATCCTTGAAATCGTTACCGCTGTAAAAGAGCAGTACCAGGTAGTCGGGCTTGAAGGCGAGGACCTCTTCTCTGACCTGCAGTTCAATGTCGGGAGGCCCGTAGCCGGGCACTCCGAAGTTCAACACTTCATACCCGTCTTTATCCATCATTGTCTCGAAGACACCGACCATGCCGTTCTCCACCCTGTCCGCCCAGAGGCCGAATGCGAATGAATCTCCCACAACGGCTATTCTCGTCCTTTGCAGACGGTTCTCCAGGGAAACTTCCCTCCAGCGCATGCCGTATGAGTTGGTTTCTATCGCTATTTCGTCTTTACCGAAACTTGCAACGGCCTTGATGTCCGGCTTCAACCTGAAAGAACCGGTACCATTGGGGTTCTCCATGTATATGTTCAGCTTCAAGGGCTTGGGCTCGATGAGCCTGACAACACACTCCGTCAGAAAGAGACACACCAGCGTTGTCACAAACAGCAGTGCGAGGTTTTCGACCTGATGCTTGATACTGGAAAGGACGAGTGAGAGACCTGCGCCGACGGCAAGGAGGTCTGTCGCCCAGACGATTATCCTTGTGGATGTCCGCAGTTCGCCGTCAGGACTGAAGAGCAGGGTAAGCAGCCACTCGTTACCAACCACACCTGCCAACACCATGAGGATACCGGCTGCTGCAACTGCCTTCTCCGCTTTTGTGTAAGCGCCTGTCATACTCCGAGGCCAGCAAAGGTACAATGAAGGATTTTCAACAGTGATTATAGCACGGATAGGGACCTGAGCACAGGTCTTTTCTTAAGACAGTGACAGGAAGACAGAGCGCTTGACGGTATCAGGGACGAGTCACCGATACTGCAACAGACGGGCCAGCACGAAGAGTTCTCCCGTCAGCGCTCGTTACTCCGGCACCCTCGTGTTCCGCTTCGGAGCCTGCCACCCCGCCTCGGCAGCCCGGACGGGACGGTCATGGTGTCAGCAGCAGGCGGCTGCTCAGAACAACGCATAGATGAACGGTGCCACTGCTGATCCCTGAGTAAAGACTATAAGCGCCCCAAGAAGCACCAGAAAAACGATGATAGGAGCGATCCACCACTTCTTGCGTTCCCTCAGGAAATCCCACACCTCCAACAGAATAGACAGTTTACTCATTGAACGAACCTCCCCTTGAAGAAATCTGCAATCGCCTTCCCGACCACATAGTGCCCCCTGTTGTTGAAATGGATGTCATTGGGGACGTATATGTGTTCATCCTCCTCCTGCACATATGCCCTCAGTATCGGCAGCAGGTCGAGATACGGCACAGAGTGAGCTTCTGCATACTCCTGCACATACCTCTGCGGCAGGGTGAGATCGTAGTCTTCGCCCGTCAGCGATGCCGTGTAAACCTGCTCCTCGTATGGAATCGTTACGATCACCAGCTGGATGCCGTTCCGCGAAAGGATGCGCCTGATGTTCTCCATGGACTCCAGTGCCTCGTCCCTGGCCCTGACAGCGACATCAGGATAAACCTTGTGACTCCAGAAAGACTGAGAGCTGAAGATCCTGCTCACCTTGAAACCGTTGCGGCCGTCTGTCTTCTTCTTGTCTTTTGTGACGATGGATATAAGCCTGTCCAGTCTCCGGTATGTCGCCAGACGTTCGAGACAGTACATGAGAGAGGTCGACCTGAACGCCGCAGGGACCATGTTCCGCTCGTTATCCCTGTCCCAGATCTGGGCACCGTTGACTATATGATACTTGTTTACACCAAGGTATGCGTCCCTGAAATCGTTACCGTTGTAGAACAGCAGGAACACATAGTCGGGCCTGAAGGCGAGAACATCCCTCGTTATCTGCAACTCGGTATCCGGAGGCCCATACCCCGGTACTCCGAAGTTCAAGACCTCGAACCTTTCCGGATCCAGCATGGAGGCGACGACCCCGACGGCACCGCTCTCCACACTGTCAGCCCAGAGGCCGAAGGTGAAAGAATCTCCCACGAAGGCTATCCGTGTCTTGTTCAAGGGATTCTCCGGAGAGACCTCCTTCCACCCCATACCGTAAGAGTTCGTCCTTATAACACCGAACTTCGTCTCGACATTCACGTCGGGCCGCAGCCTGTAGGAGCCACTGTCGGACAGTTCAAGATAAAGACCTTCCACAGGCTTTGGTTCGAGCAGCCTGAGAAAGGCTTCGGCAAGTACGGCACAGATTATCAAGGTTACGACGAGGATCAGCAGGTTCTTCAGTTGGCGCGTACGGCCGAAATATATCAGGGCGAGACCTGCCCCGATTGAGAGGATGTCAAAGGCCCATATTATTATTCTCGAAAGCAGCCTCAGGTTTCCGTCGGAGCTGAAGAGCGATGCAAGCAGCCACTCGTTCAGTACTATCCCCACCGCCACAAAGAGGTAGCCACCGGCTACGGCCGTCCTTTCCGCGGTACTAAAACTGT
The DNA here is from genome assembly GCA_013152485.1 of Nitrospirota bacterium. Lineage (GTDB taxonomy): Bacteria > Nitrospirota > Thermodesulfovibrionia > Thermodesulfovibrionales > JdFR-85 > BMS3Bbin07. The sequence continues at coordinate 5,365 of JAADGG010000081.1, forward strand.
CTTTCATGATCCGCCCTCCGGACATCATTGCCGGATCTCTTGATCCAGTAGCTGCTGGAATCTCTGTCGATCTTCAGCCGGAGCATATCACGGCTCAGAAGCCGCGCAAGAAGACCTATGGGGGTAACCACCAAAAAGAAGAGAGCGAACAGTATGAACCTGGTCATTACCCATCCCATTACGACCGCCAGAGACATCCACGCCTTGTGCAGGGGTTTCAACAGGTCGGGCAAAAGCAATCCGAGAGAGAAAAACACCCCCGATGCAATCAGGAAATACGGATAAAACTCTCTGTTACGCCAAAGGAGCACCCCTCCTATTATCCCCAAGACAACGCCCATGGTCAGGCCGAAGCTCCTGAGATCTCTCCTCCGGCTCTTGATATTTCTTATCTCTTCCAGAATCACCGCTCCCTCCCTCAATCAAGCTCGAATTCCTTGCGCCAGTCGATGTCGTCTTCCAGCGGTTTCTGCCTCTTCTTCTCCAGCAGGAAGTTCCCCATGATCAGGTAATCCATGTTCGTACGCATAAAGCACAAAAACGCATCTTCTGGTGTGCAGACAATGGGCTCGCCCCTGACGTTGAACGACGTATTGATGATCACGGGACAGCCGTATTTCTCGTCGAACTTTTTTATCATACGGTAGTACAACGGGTTGGTCTCTCCATCCACCGTCTGGATCCTGGCGGAGTAATCCACGTGTGTGACGGCAGGTATGCTGGAACGCACGACATTCAACTGCTCTATGCCGAAAAGCCCCTTCTCCTCTTCGGTCATCTCGCGACGTATCTCTTTCCTGACAGGGGCAACCAGCAGCATGTACGGGCTCTCCCCGTCAAACTCGAAGAAGTCCGAAACCCTCTCCTTCAAGACCGACGGGGCAAACGGCCGGAAACTCTCGCGGAACTTTATCTTCAGGTTCATCGTCTCCTGCATCTTCGGTGAGCGGGCGTCTCCGATGATCGAACGGCTCCCGAGGGCCCTGGGGCCGAACTCCATTCGTCCCTGGAACCAGCCTATCACGTTCTCCCCGGCAATCAGGTCGGCTATCTTCTCGGGAATATCCTCTTCGTCCAGCTCTGTATGCGGTATGTCGTTTCTATTCAAGTATTCGGATATGTAACTGTTTTCGAAACGAGGACCGAGGTAGGTTCCCTGCTGGAAATCCTTCGTGCCGTCTGCAGCCCTCGGGTTCTCCAGATACTGGTACCAGGCAAACAGTGCCGCCCCGAGGGCCCCGCCTGAATCCCCTGCAGCAGGCTGTATCCATATCTCCTCGAAAGGTCCCTCGTTCAGGAGCCTTCCATTGGCAACACAGTTGAGCGCCACCCCGCCTGCCAGGCAGAGTTTCCTGAGCCCGGTCTCCTTGTGTATATGCCTCGACATCCTGAGCATCACCTCTTCGGTGACTTCCTGGACCGACCTCGCCAAGTCCATGTGCCGCTGCTCGAGAGCGGTTTCGGGTCTTCTCGGAGGACCACCGAACAGCCTGTCGAACTTGCCGTTGGTCATGGTCAGGCCGACACAGTAATCGAAATATTCCATATTCAGCCTGAAGGACCCGTCCTCTTTAAGGTCTATCAACTCCTCGAGTATGACATCCTTGTACCTCGGCTCTCCATAGGGGGCAAGCCCCATCACCTTGTATTCACCCGAGTTGACCTTGAACCCTGTGTAATACGTGAACGCGGAATACAGAAGCCCGAGCGAGTGAGGAAAGTGAATCTCGGACAGGATCTCGATCTTGTTTCCCTTTCCGATTCCATAACTGGTCGTAGTCCACTCGCCGACTCCGTCCACGGTAAGAAAGGCAGCCTCCTGAAACGGTGAGGGGAAGAAAGCAGAAGCAGCATGGGAGTAATGATGTTCGGGAAAGACGATCTTCCCCCTGAAGCCCAACTCCTTCCTGATCAGCTCCTTCATCCACAGTTTCTGCTTTATCCATACGGGGATGGACTTTATGAAGGACTTTATCCCGACTGGAGCGAATGCTATGTAGGTCTCGAGTATGCGTTCGAACTTGACGAACGGCTTTTCATAGAAGGCGACAAGATCTACCTCTCCGCCCGTTATCCCACCGGCCTCAAGACAGTAGTCTATCGCATTGTCCGGAAATGAAGGGTCGTGCTTCTTGCGTGTAAAACGTTCCTCCTGGGCCGCAGCCGTAATCCTGCCGTCCTGTACAAGCGTGGCTGCACTGTCATGGTAAAAGGCCGATATCCCCAGGATATTCATATTTTTTTCACAATGTTTCGTTAGAATTGAGGATTTTGTTCTGTTCCTACCTCGATCTATAAATTTTTATAATATTAAACCCGATATCACCTAATAAAAGCAAGGGACCCAAAACGGACACCCCGTCTTTCTTGACATGGCTCGATGTCCGGGGTTAAGATAAGACGCGGCCAATGATGGAACTCATCGGCAAAAAGGTAGTGGTAGAGGCAAACGGCATAATCTACAGGGGCAGACTCGTAGAGATAGGCGAGACAGAGGTGCATCTCGAGACAGAACTGGGGTGGGTTACACTCCAGACGGACCATGTGATCGATATAAGAGAAGACGCCGGCGAGGACATGATCCTGGAGTGACCGGGCAGCCCTCGACCTTCTCCGGGAACTAACCCGAAAGGTCCCCAAGGACAAACTGTATGATTGCCGCGCCGACTATCGAGGCGGTCTCAGCCCTCAAAGTCCGTCTGCCCAGTCCTGCGCCGATAAAGCCGACGGCCTCAGCCTGCCGAATCTCTTCATCTGTGAAGCCGCCTTCAGGCCCCACCATGTAGCAGACAACTGGACTTGAAGACGATGCAGGAATTCCAGGCCCATTGTTTCCGCGTTCACGGAACACGATCCTGAGCGACTCAGGCTCTATGTGCGCAAAGACGTCGTCCAGCCTGCAGACCTCATGCACCTCCGGGACGAGCAGCCTGCCCGACTGTCTTGTCGCCTCCTCAGCCACCTTCCTCCAGTGACCGAGCTTCCGGCTGAATCTCACCTGAGACCGGCTGGTTACTACAGGAAAGATCTCTCTTACGCCGAGTTCGGTGGTCTTCTGGATCACGAGGTCCATCTTGTCCCCCTTCAGAAGCCCCTGAATAAGGACGAGGTGCAACGAGGATTCCGTATCAATGGAACCGCTGCCGAGAACCTCGAGTACAAGGTGTTTCCTGCCGACCGTCCGCACGACCGTATTCAGTGCAAGGCCCTTGCCGTCAAGTACCGAAACCTCGTCCCCTGGGGAAATCCTGAGCACATCACGAAGATACTTGAGGTTCTGACCGGTAACGGTCAACTCCCTGTCGTCTCGGCTTATGGAGGGAAGGATTATTCGTGGCACGATGATTTTCCCAACCAGGCGGATACGGTCTCCGGGGCATAGCAGCTCATGGGGGGAATACACGACCTCACGGACCAGGTGCCGAGAGTCTCCCTACAGCGGTCCCGACACCTTCTCCCGGCGGCAGTCGCGTCCGTCTAAGAGAAGAACTCCTTCAGCTTCTCCACGAATCCCCTCTGCACTTCGTCACCGCTCAAGCTTGCAAACTCTTCAAGCAGTTCCTTCTGCCTCCTGGTAACCTTTTTGGGGACGTCGATATAAATCCTTACTATCTGGTTGCCTCTCGAGTGACTGCCGAGCCTCGGCACACCACATCCCTTGAGAACGAACTCCTTTCCCGAGGGCGTCCCCGGAGGTATCCTGATCTTTTCGTTACCATAGAGCGTCGGAACCTCGATCTCTGCACCGAGGACGGCCTGGGTAAAGCTGACCGGCACATCACAATACAGGTTCAGCCCCTCACGTTTGAAGAACTTGTGCGGTTTGACGGTTATGACTATGTACAGGTCACCCGACGGCCCGCCGTTCGCACCGGGTTCGCCCTCTCCTGACATCCTTAGGCGTGACCCCGTATCGACACCGGCAGGCACCTTGACAGACAGGACCCTGAACTTCCTTACCCTTCCGTCTCCACCGCACTCCGAACACGGAGTCGTGATGAACTGCCCGCTCCCTCCGCACCTGCTGCAGGTCCTTGTCACAGAGAAGAACCCCTGCTGAAACCTCCTCTGCCCCGTCCCGTTACAGTCAGGACATGTCACGGGCTCGTGTCCCGGTTTTGCCCCCGTACCCCTGCAGACGCCGCAGATATCCCAGCTTGGCAGCTTGAGCTCTTTCTCAACTCCCCTGACGGCCTCTTCGAGGGAAACAGTAAGGTCATAGCGCAGGTCGGCTCCCCTGGTCGCCCTCTGTCTTCCATGGCCTGCAAACGTCCCGAAGAAGTCCCCGAAGAAGTCCTCGAAGATATCCGAGAAGTTCGCACTGAAAGGCCCGAAGCCGGCACCTGCACCGCCGATGCCGTCCGGAGAACCGAAACGGTCGTAGTTGGACCTCTTTTCCGGATCACTGAGGCATGCATAGGCCTCGTTGATCTCCTTGAACTTGTCTTCCGCCTCTTTGTCTTCCGGATTCCTGTCGGGATGATACTTCATCGCGAGCCTTCTGAAGGCCCTCTTCATCTCATCCTCTGTAGCATCCCGGTTTACACCCAGTATCTTGTAGTAGTCTTTCATACGTACCGGACCACCCTATCCTCTCTTCTTTTTTTCTCCGTGGGTTTCGGGCAAATGGACGGCCCCCTCACCTGACTCTTTCACACATACTACGGTTTATCCTTGTCCACGTCTTCAAACTCGGCCTCCACCACCTCTTCCTCGGCAGGCTTGCTGCCGTCGCTCTTCTCAGCAGAGGGTCCAGCAGCAGCCTCCTGCTGTGCCTGGGCACCCTTGTACAGGTGCTCTGCGAGCTTGTAAGACGCCTGTGTCAGTTTCTCTATCGCCGCCTTTATCTCCTCTATGTCGGTACTCGTCTCCTTGACCTTCCTGCAGTTTTCGAGGGCCTCTTCGATCTCTTTCCTCTCGTCCTCGGTAACCTTGTCGCCGTATTCCTTCAGGGACTTCTCCACGCTGTATACGAGGTTGTCCGCTTCGTTCTTGGCCTCTGCGAGCGCCTTCTTTCTCCTGTCCTCCTCGGCATGCTCTTCGGCCTCGCGTGCCATCTTCTTTATCTCTTCCTCGGTCAACCCGCTCGATGCCGTGATCTTTATGGACTGCTCCTTGCCCGTCCCGAGGTCTTTGGCCGAGACGTGCAGTATGCCGTTTGCATCGATATCGAAGGTAACCTCGATCTGTGGAACCCCCCGTGGTGCAGGAGGAATGCCCACGAGTTCAAACACGCCCAGCAGTTTGTTGTCCGCAGCCATTTCCCTCTCGCCCTGAAAGACCTTTATGGTCACCGCGGGCTGATTGTCGGTTGCGGTCGAGAATATCTGGCTCTTCTTCGTGGGAATAGTGGTGTTCCTCTCGATTATCTTCGTAAAGACACCGCCGAGCGTCTCGATCCCGAGGGACAGGGGTGTGACGTCGAGGAGAAGCACCTCCTTGACCTCTCCCTTGAGCACGGCCGCCTGTATGGCCGCCCCTATGGCAACGGCCTCGTCGGGATTTATGGTCTTGTTCGGATCCTTGCCGAAGATCTTCTTCACGACCTCCTGGACCTTTGGGGTCCTCGTCTGTCCGCCTATGAGGAGGACCTCGTCGATATCCTTCTCCGTCAGCTTGGCATCTTCGAGCGCCCTCTTGCACGGCCCGGCCGTCTTTTCAATGAGATCGGATACGAGCTGTTCGAACTTCGCCTTTGTCAGCTTGACCACGAGGTGTTTCGGTCCGGTTGCGTCAGCGGTTATGAACGGAAGGTTTATCTCTGTCTCCAATGCGGTGGAAAGCTCTATCTTGGCCTTTTCGGCGGCCTCTTTCAGCCTCTGCAGGGCCATTCTGTCCTGCCTAAGATCGATCCCCTGGTCTCTCTTGAACTCCTCGACCAGCCAGTCGATGATCCTGAGGTCGAAATCATCGCCACCGAGAAAAGTGTCTCCGCTCGTCGAATGCACTTCGATGACCCCTTCCCCGATCTCGAGGATGGAGATGTCGAAAGTGCCTCCGCCGAGGTCATACACGGCCACCTTCTCTTCGGACTTCTTGTCGAGCCCGTACGCAAGTGCAGCCGCCGTGGGCTCGTTGATAATCCTCAACACGTTCAATCCTGCGATCTTTCCCGCATCCTTGGTCGCCTGCCTCTGGCTGTCATCGAAATAGGCGGGAACGGTTATGACCGCGTCACTGACAGGCTCTCCGAGATAGTCCTCCGCGGCCTGCTTCAGTTTCTGCAGAATCATTGCGGATATCTCGGGCGGCGAGTATTTCTTGCCGCGGGCCTCCACATGCGCATCACCGTTTGGGGCCGGAACGATCTTGTAAGGCAGGCGTTTCATTGCCTCCTTGACTTCGGTGGAGTCGTACTTCCGGCCCATGAGCCGCTTTATCGAAAAGATGGTATTCTCGGGATTCGTAATGGACTGACGCTTTGCAATCTGACCAACCAGTCTCTCCCCCTTTTCAGTAAAGGCAACCACCGAAGGAGTCGTACGGCTTCCTTCCTGGTTCGGTATAACTACCGGCTCTCCACCCTGCACAACAGCGACAACCGAGTTTGTCGTCCCAAGGTCTATACCAATCGCTTTACCCATGATATTTATTCCTCCTTATTTCTACTGTGTATTCATACACTCTCGTCTCAACTCAACACTGCCGCACCGTCAGCATGCATCAACTCTTGTCGGGTTCCGTCTTCTTGGAAACAGCCACCAATGACGGCCTTATCGTCCTGTCCTTCAGCATGTAGCCCTTCCTGTATTCTTCGACCACGGTCTTGTCATCAACGTCGCTTCTCTCAACCTGGCTCATTGCGTGATGGTAGGCGGGATCAAACGGTTTTCCGACGGCCTCTATTTCGCTGATGCCGTGCTTGTTCAGCACCTTCCTGAACTCCTTCAGCGTCAGCTCCACTCCCTGAATGAGACTCTCCGCAGAGACATCCTTTTCAGCATGCTGTATCGCCATCTCGAGGTTGTCGAGCACGGTGAGAAGGTCCTGAAGGAGCGGTTCCGTACCGTACTTGAGCATCTCCTCCTTGTCTTTCTGAACCCGCTTCTTGTAGTTTTCGAACTCCGCATAGAGCCGGAGGTATCTTTCCTTGCTTTCGGAGAGTTCGGCCTCGAGCTCCTTTATCCTCTCCTCGAGCGGCCGTTCCACCGGCACCACGTCTTCGGGCTCGTCCTTCTTCTCCTCTACCTGGTGTTCTTCCTTTATCTCCAGATCCTTCATCTCTCTCTTCTCCACTGCCTTCCTCCTTCGTCCAAGATTTTTGTCAGGAATCTTGCCGTCACATCCACGAGCGATATTGCGGAAGAATAGTCCATCCTTGTGGGCCCGATTATACCAACGACTCCTGCAGGCTTGTCCCCCTCCTTGTACGTAGACGTGATGATGCTCAGCGCCTTCATCTCTTCAATGGTGTTCTCTGCACCGATTATAACCTGAACCCCCTCTTCATTGGCAAGACTGTCTATAAGCTTTATGACCGCATGCTTGTCCTCTATCGTCCTTGAAAGCTCCTTCACCTTCTCCACGTCGGAAAACTCCGGCAGTTCCAGTATCTCGGAAAGCCCGGAGATGAAGACGTTGGAACCGTAGCAGGCAACGACATCTCCACACAGGCTGAGCGCCTTTGATATGAGAGAGTCACAGAGCGCCTTGTCCCTGGCCATCTCATCAAAAAGACACTGCCTGATCTCCTTTATCGTGTATCCTGAAAACTCACGGTTGAGATAACGGGCGATCTTGTTCAGATCGTTCCGCGAGAAAGCAAAACTGTTCTTGAGAATCTTATGTTTAATTATACCCTCATTCGTGAATAAAATCACGGCGATTCTGTCATCACTGTAGGGTATGAGCTCGATGCGCCTCAGGGTGCTGCCGTCCGGCCCCGGTGAGACGGCGATCCCGAGGTAGTGTGAATGGGTCGAGAGCGTCCTCGTCGTCTCGTCCAGGAGAGTATAGATGTCCTCGCGCAAGTCTTCCAGCCTTCTGGTCAATGAGTCAATAAGCTCCTCGTGGCTGGAGACCTTCTCGTCCATCTCCTCCATGAGGTTCTCGACATAGAACCTGTAGCCCTTGTCCGTGGGGATCCTGCCGGCCGATGTGTGGGGCTGGCTCAGAAAGCCCATATCCTCAAGGTCCGCCATTATGTTTCTTATCGTGGCAGGAGAGAAATCGAATGCGTACTTCCTCGTTACATACCTTGAGCCTACAGGGTCGGGATTGTTTATGTAACTGTGAATAACGGCCCAGAGTACCTTTATGCTCCTCTCATCAAGCATGTCACGATCGTCAGGCATCTTTGGGCTTCACCTCTGTCAATGGGATTTTGAGCAAATATACAAGCCTATAAACTTGACATTGCCATCAAGAGAATCGGTCTCTCCATACGCAGACCATTTATAATTATAAAAACATTCTCGTCTCTCGTAAAGACCTCCGTTAGCACTCCCCGCCTTAGAGTGCTAATAATTTAACAATTATCTCCCCTGCCTGTCAAGCCTCCACCGGACCGCAAACCTGCCCGCAGCAGGACAACCATGCGACATGAGCGCCCAACAACAGGCCTGGAGGTTTTACTTCACGGAAGGGGAGCAAACAGGTCGAGCCCCTCGGTCTCCTTGAACCCCATCATGATATTCATGTTCTGAATCGCCTGCCCGGATGCGCCCTTCAGGAGATTGTCTATAGCGGTAACAACTATGAGGCCCCCCGTCCTCCGGTTGACCCTCACACCGATATCACAGAAGTTTGTACCCCGGACATTCCTGACATCCGGCAGGACATCTTCGCCGTAAACCCGAACAAAGGGTTCTTTCCTGTACGTGTCCCGGTAACATTCAAGGAGACGGCCTGTTTCAAGGCCACTCTCCTTGAGCCTGCAATAGATGGTGGTCAGGATTCCCCTGTTTACGGGCAGCAGATGGGGTGTGAAGTCGACCCTCACACGAGAGCCGCGGATCATGGAGAGCTCCTGTTCGATCTCGGGCGTATGCCTGTGAGTTGCTATGCCGTACGCCCTGAAGGCCTCGTTCACTTCGCAAAACGAAAGAGGGACCGAGGCCTTCCGTCCTGCACCGGAAGTGCCGGATTTGGAGTCTATTATTATCGAATCCTGGTCGATCAACCCTTCTTTCAAGGCCGGGTAGAGGCCGAGCAGGGCACCGGTGGGATAGCAGCCGGGATTGGCCACGACCCTCGCCCTCCTTATCTTCCTGCGGTGGAGTTCAGGCAGTCCGTAGACCGCCTTCTTGAGCACGGAGGGGTATTCGTGCCTCACCCCGTACCACTCCTCATAGACTGCGGGGTCTTTAAGCCTGAAGTCGGCCGACAGGTCTATGACATGCTTCTTTGCAGAGTGAAAGTAACTGACCGCCTCCTGTGAAGCTGCGTGAGGAAGTGCGAGAAAGAAGAGATCCGCCTTCCCGACAATGACCTCAGGGACCAGGGGCTCAAAACCGAGGTCGACCAGACCCCTGAGATGGGGAAAGACTTCCACCACCCTGCTGCCGGATGAACGTTCCGAGGTGACGGCCGTTATCTTGACTTCGCGATGCAGGGAAAGGAGGCGGAGCAGTTCGCTGCCTGCATAACCGCTGCCGCCGCATATGGCCACTTTAAGCATATGGATACCCGAACATGATCGCAGACCGCACAATACACCTCTGTCAACGGACGGGATTAGACTGTTGCGCCCCTGCCGACTGTGGTATCAGCGGTTGAAGGGTTTTTCTTATCTCTTGGAGAACTGGAATCTCTTTCTGGCGCCTTTCTGGCCGTACTTCTTTCTCTCTCTCATCCTCGGATCCCTCGTGAGCAACCCCTCCTTCTTGAGCTTCGGCCTGAGGTCCGAGTCGACATTGAGCAACGCCCTTGCGATCCCGTGCCTGACTGCACCGGCCTGTCCGGAAAGGCCGCCGCCGGAAACCGTCACCTTGACGTCGAGCTTGTTATACATGCCTGCAAGCTCAAGCGGCTGCCGCACCACCATCCTGAGGGTCTCCCTCGGAAAATACTTCTCGATAGGCCGGTTATTGACCTCTACACGGCCTGTCCCCGGCTTCAGGATAACACGAGCAACCGAGGTCTTTCTCCTGCCTGTAGCCTGATATACGATCTCTGCCATCAACCACTCCTTAGTTCGTTAGTTGCTTCCCTATGTACTTGTTTCCCGGTCGTCTCCGAACAGAACGGGACAAAAGCACTCACAGGTTTATAGTCTCGGGCTGCTGGGACTTGTGCGGATGTTCAGCCCCGCGGTAGACTTTCAGTTTCTTGAGCATCGCCCTTCCGAGCCTGTTCTTCGGCAGCATACCCCATACGGCATCCATGATGACCGCCTCCGGCTTGCGCTGGAGCCTCTTTCCTGCGGTCTCCGCCTTTATGCCGCCGGGATAGCCCGTATGGTGATAGTAGATCTTGTCGTCAAGCTTCTTTCCCGTCAATTTAACCTTCTCTGCATTGACGACAACGATAAAGTCTCCTGTATCGACATTCGGAGTAAACTGGGCCTTGTGTTTGCCCCTGAGATATGTGGCTATCCTTGTGGCCAGACGTCCCAGCACCTTGTCGGATGCGTCGACCAGGTACCATTTCCTCTCAACCTCACCTTTCTTGGCAAAGCAGGTCTTCATCTCTTCTACCTTCCCTTTCGAAAATTTTATTCAAGAAAATCGAGCTCAACCATATCAAGCGACCGGGTCGGCACGCAGCTATTCACGACCGGGTCATATACATTAATAGAATCCTTCCTTTTTTGTCAATCATCACCCCTGCCCTGCCCGGTGCCCGGCCTTGAAGCCGCTCTCTCCAGCTCCTGGATGCGCTTCCTGTGCTGTCTCGCCTCTTTGGTCTTCTTAAGCCATGCGGGGGCAGACAGTAAAATCCCGGTCAGCACGCCCAGTGCGAAGGTCAGGGCGAGTATGACGGCGAGCGAGCCCGAAAACTCCCATGCAAGAAATGTCAATGTCACGGCGGTTGCATTCTGCACCGCAAAAACAACAAGGACTATGGCGATGACAATGGCCAGGAATACGAAAAATTGCATGATGCACCTCCCGTTCTTAAATTATAAACCAAAACGTCTTTTCTATCCACAAAGGGCGGCCGGGGCAAAAAACAGTCCTTGATTATGTTATATTATCTGCCATGATAATAATACCCGCGATAGACCTCAAGAATGGAGAGTGCGTACGGCTCCTGCAAGGCAAGAAGGAGATGGTGACGTCCTACTCGAGAGACCCTGTCGCCGTTGCGAAGAGATGGGAGGAGGAGGGCGCCACACTCATACACATAGTCGACCTCGACGGTGCCTTCTCGGGGACACAGAAGAACCTCGACAGCATAAAGAGGATCCGGGAGTCCGTTGGTGCGGAGCTCGAGGTGGGCGGGGGTATCCGGGACATGGACCGTATAGAGATGCTCATCTCAATGGGTATAGACCGTGTCATTCTCGGCACTTCGGCCGTCAAAAGCCCCGAGCTCGTAAGAGATGCATCAGAGAGGCATCCCGGCAGGATACTCGTAGGCATAGATGCAAGGGACGGCAGGGTTGCGGTAAAGGGCTGGGAAGAGATAACAGAGGTCGATGCCATGGAGTTTGCGCTCAGGATCCAGCGGCTGGGAGCAGCAGGGATCATCTATACCGACATATCCCGTGACGGCATGATGACCGGACCCAATATCGAGGCGACAAGGGCCATGACAGAGGCACTCGACATCCCGGTGATCGCCTCCGGTGGAATATCATCCATTGACGACATAAAGAGACTCCTGGACATCAAGGGATTATGGGGCGCCATTACCGGGAAAGCCCTGTATACCGGAAGAATAAGCCTTCCCGAAGCCATCCGGCTTGCCAGCGGCAACGGTTGATTCATTACGGCAAAGCACCACACATTAGGACATCCGGCACACACCTCGGGCTTCAGGTCCCTGTCGATCGTAGGGGTTGAAACGAAACACCGCATACAAGAACATCCGGCGCCTTGATTCCGCCTCCATGGAAGGACTGTCTGCAACAAGGGTGCAGGGGCCTCCTTCCGGGGGGATTCGGAATAGAGGCCCCTGAGTGGGTAAGAAAGCCTTGCACGCCTGTTTACGCGACACTCTCACGGCCAAGAGTGTCTTGTCTTCTCCGACCTCTACTCGGGTTTTCTGATGTATGTCGGTATGTCGAAAGGGTCGTCGTAAGACATGAGCTCGGTAGGCAACGGCTCCGAGGGCATACCCTTGAGGGTCTTTGACAGGACCCGCTCCGCCCCGGTATATTCCGCCTTTGCTCTTGTCTGTCCCGGGAGTGCAGATGGTTTCGGTCTCCACGTCTTTACGTCTTCAAGGACGACCTTCTCCTTTTTCGGCTCGAATCCGGTGGCAATGACGGTTATCCTCACCTCATCGGTCATCTCGGGATCTATCACCGTACCGAATATGATATTCACATCCTCGTGCGCGGAGTCGTGAATCAGGGCGGTTGCATCCTGGACGGCACTGAGCGAAAGTTCTATACCTCCGGTTATGTTCACAAGGATGCCCCTCGCCCCGTCAATCGAGGAGTCCTCGAGCAACGGATTCGATATGGCCTTCTTTGCAGCATCAACAGCACCGCTCTCACCACTGCCCGTGCCGATGCCGATAACCGCCCTGCCAGAATCCTCCATGACCGCCTTCACGTCGGCAAAGTCGAGGTTTATCAGTCCCGGTATCAGGATAAGGTCTGAGATCCCCTGCACTGCCTGCCTCAGGACATTGTTGGCCACCGTGAATGATTCAAGCAGCGGAGTTCCCTTTTCCACCACGAGGGAGATCCTGTCGTTAGGGATCACGATTATCGTATCCACATGTTGTCTCAGTTCCCTTATCCCCTCTTCCGCATTCATGAGCCTCTTCTTCCCTTCATAGAAGAACGGCTTCGTGATTACGGCCACTGTCAGTGCACCGAGTTCCTTTGCAACAGAGGCAACCACCGGAGCGGCGCCCGTCCCGGTACCACCTCCCATCCCGGCGGTGATGAAGACCATGTCCGAGCCCTCCAGTCTTTCCGCAATCGCGTTACAGTCATGAAGGGCGGCCTGACGCCCGATATCCGGGTTCGAGCCTGCGCCGAGTCCCCTTGTGAGGTCTGCACCTATCTGTATCTTCTGGGGGGCGAGCGACGTCTCGAGCACCTGGAGGTCCGTATTGACCGCAATAAAATCTATGCCTTTCAATTCAGCGGCTATCATGTTGTTCACTGCGTTTCCTCCGGCTCCTCCGACACCGATGACCCTTATCTTTGCCGTCTGTTCCCTCAATTCCTCGATCTCAAACATGAACACCTCCTTGAATTAAAATTGTCGATCCATCCACGGATATCACCTTCTCAGAAACCCCCTCACCCAGGCCTTCATCTTCCTCAGGATATTCCCGAAGAGGTCTCCGTAATCGACCGGGGGCACCTCCGTCTCAGCGCCGTAGATCAGGAGTCCCACTCCTGTCGAATACATGGGGTCCGAGACAATGCTCTTCACCCCTCCGACATTCACCGGCACGCCAACCCTCACCGGCAACCCGAGCATCACCTCGGCCATCCTGTCGAGACCTGAAAGCTGGGAACCGCCACCCGTAAGGACAATCCCGTAGGAGGCCTCATCGTGTGCTCCAGACTTGCGAAGTTCATTCTTCACTATCTCTATGAGTTCCTCACACCTCGGCTGGATTATCTCCGTGATATAGCTTCTCGGTATCGTCTTCTCATCCCTTCCGGCAACCATTATCCTTACTTCCTCGTCCCTGTCACCGTGTCCCGACATGGCCATGCCGTACAGCTTCTTGACACGCTCGGCCTCCTGGACCGGAAGCCTGAGACCTATTGCGAGGTCGTTTGTCACGTGATTGCCACCCACTGCGATGACAGACGTATGGGACAGGACGCCGTTCTTGTAGAAGGCCACATCGGTGGTCCCGCCTCCTATATCCACGAGAACCACCCCCTGGGCCTTTTCGTCGTCGGTCAGGGTCGAGAGCGCCGACGCAAGGGGCTCAAGCACTATGTCAACGACCTGGAGCCCTGCCTTCTCACAGCACCTTATGAGGTTCTGCACGGCCGAGACCGACCCGGTCACGATCTGCACCCTCGCCTCGAGCCTGACGCCCGACATTCCCACGGGATTCATTATACCGTCCTGTCCGTCGACCACATACTCCACGGGAATAACGTGGAGCACCTCCCGGTCGAGCGGCACATAGACCGCCTTTGCAGCCTCAAGCGCCCTGTCGACATCCCCCTTGCCCACCTCCCTGCCCCTTATGCCTACTGCCCCGTAGCTCTCGAAGCTCTTTATGTGACCGCCTGCAATACCCACACAGACGGAGTTTATCTCGACACCGGCTGCCCTCTCTGCATCCTTCACGGCATCCACTATCGACTCAACCGTAGACTCGATGTTTACGACCATCCCCTTCCTCAAACCCCGTGAAGGAGCGGATCCAAGGGCGAGAATGTTCATGCCTCCCTCAACAGCCTGCCCGACTATGGCGCAAATCTTCGTGGTCCCAACATCCAGTCCCGCGACGATCGGTCCCTTGTCCATGCTACATTCTCTCCTTTGCCGGCCTGACGATCACCCTTCGCGAGAACCTGAGGTCCACGTATCCGGCGGGTATTCCACGCCTGACTATCTCGTCTTCAAGCTGCACGAGTCTCATCAACTTCTTACGGTAATCCCCCTTGCCGACCATGATCGTCAGCCCCCCTACCACCAGCCTCATATCCTCGGGCTTACGCGCGACGATCTCCACCTCATCATCCGAAAAGAACCCTTCCTCCCTGACAATGGCGGCAACCTTGAGGGCCTCGCGGAGCAGGTCCTTCCTTCCGGAGTCCATCCGTATCACCGGCAGAAACGCGATCGTCTGACTGAGCTCCTCGAGTATGTCACCGCTCCTGCCCACGATATAGAGGCGTCCCTTTTTCTTCAGAAGCGCGAGGGGTTCAGCCTCCCTCACCTTCACTATAAGTGTATGCGGCAGTTCCTTCCTGATCGCCACATCCCTGATCCAGGGGGACTGGAGCACCCTCTCGCTCAGCTCCCTGCTGCTTATCCTCAACATGCTCTCCCTCTGTCCGAGCCTTAGAAGCGCGATGACCTCTTCGTCTGAAAGGTGCTTGTTCCCCTCTACTCTTATGCTGTTGATCAGCATCAGCTCCGCCGCCTTTCCGTACAGATACACCGCTGCCAGGCCGGCAGCCCCGACCAGAGCGACAGA
>JAADGG010000081.1:20620-79212 GCA_013152485.1 Nitrospirota bacterium
CGGATGAAAAAAGACCCTTGAAAAGTGTTTCCTTTCCTTCCTGATCCTGTTCCCCTTTCTCCTGGGTTCCCGGCTCATGCCACCACCCTCCTCTTCTTATTCAGCGCATCCATGATGATCCTCTCCACAAGCTCGAGGAAGTCATACCCGGCAACCGCCGCTATCTTCGGCAGCAGAGACGTCTCCGTCATGCCCGGAATGGTGTTGACCTCGAGCAGGCACGGGGTATCCGTTCCATCCACTATGAGGTCCACTCTCGTGGCACCCTCACACCCGAGGGCTCGGTGTGCCCGGAGAGCGATATCCTCGACCCTTCCGAGGACTTCTCCGTCCACCTCCGGAGGCAGCAGATACTCCGTCATGCCGGGAGTGTATTTCGAGTCGTAATCATAGAACCTGCCGCTCGGCCTTATCTCGACGGCACCGAGCACGCTGTCGCCGAGGATCCCCACCTGGATCTCCCTTCCGTCTATGAAGCTCTCCACGACAACCCTGCCGCCGTAAGCAAGGGCGCTGTTCACCGACTCCACGAGCCCCTCCCTGGTGCTTATGACGTTGACCCCGACACTCGAGCCTTCCCGTGAGGGCTTGACGACCCATGGAGGAGGGAACGGAGGCTCGATCACGGCCGGGTCCCGTCCGCTTCCCGCCTCCACGACCATATAGCTCGGGATATCGAGACCGTGGTACTGAAATATCTTCTTCGACGCCTCCTTGTCCATTGCAAGTGCAGAGGCAAGTACGCCTGAACCAGTGTACGGTATACCCATGACCTCGAGCATACCCTGAACGGAGCCGTCTTCTCCCCAGCCGCCGTGCAGCGCAATAAAGGCGACCTCGATGCGCTCCATTCTCAACGTCTCGCACATGGAGTCCGTGGCATCTATGAACACAACATCATAGCCCCTCTCTCTCAAGACACCGAAAACGGCGTTACCGCTCTTGAGCGAGATCTCCCTTTCCGCCGATACACCACCGGCGATAACGCCTACGCGCTTTTCCGTAACCAGGCCCTTCATCTCCCCGACTCTCCACGCTTACCGAAGATCCTAATCTCCGGCTCGAGAACAACTCCGTACGTACGTGCTATCCCTTCAACGACCGTATCCATCAGGGCGAGGAAGTCCACCGCCGTGCCCCCTCCCCTGTTAATGAAAAAGTTTGCATGCTTTCTGCTTATCTCTATACCTCCCGACCTCATCCCCTTGTAACCCGCCTCGTCAATCAGTCTCGCCGCCGAATCGGCAGGGGGGTTCTTGAATACGCAGCCTGCAGACCGCTCCGAAACTGGTTGCGTCTTCTTCTTCATTTCCATGAACTCTTTCATCCTCCTGCGAACATCACCACTGTCATCCCTCTTCAGTGATATGTGGACACCGAGGATCACTGTCTCGCGAGGGATTCCCCCCGAGCGGTAGGTCGCATCCATATCGTCTCTGTCCAGAGCCCCGAGACGGCCGTCCTTCAAGACGGTAACCCTCTGTACGGCATCCATAATCTCGTAGCCATAGGCTCCGGCGTTGCCAAAGACCGCCCCGCCGACGGTCCCGGGAACTCCAACCAGACCTTCAAGCCCTGAAAGCCCCTCCTCGCCGCAGAACGAGATGAGCCGCTGAAGCGGCAGTCCTGACTGAGCAAAGACCAACACGTCGTCGCCCCTGACCTCGACCGTCTCCAGCCTCCGGAAGGCCCTGAGGCTTACGATCACCTCGTCAAGTCCCTCATCCGACACCAGGAGGTTCGTACCGCCGCCTATCAGCAGATACCCCCTGTCCTCTCCCGCGAGCGCCTTCAAAAGGCTCACGAGGCTCGGCGTGTCATGGGGGATGAAGAGACAGGCGGCCCTGCCACCTATTCCCAGAGACGTATGATCCCTGAGCATCACATCCGTGAGGATATCCCCCCTGAACTCACCGTACAACCTCTCCCTCAAACCGCAACCGGAAACCATTGCCCCTCCATTCAACCTTCAACTCCGCAGCAGTTCAGTACCTCCTCTCCCACCCGCCAGACATCCCCTGCACCAAGGGTGAGGAGCAGATCCCCCTCTTTCAGTTCCGCACTGATGTCAGCCACCATCTCCCCCCTGTCCTTCATATACCGTACATCCCCCAGCCGGTCTTTCAGCTCCCTGTAAAGGACCTCCGAGCTGACACCGGCTATCGGCTGCTCGCCTGCGGGATAGATGTCCATGAGATAGAGCACGTCCACACCATCGAACGAATCGATGAACTCCTGCATCAGCTCGCTCGTCCTCGAGTACCTATGCGGCTGAAAGACGACGATGAACCTTCCCCGCACAGCCCTGCCGACCGACCCGAGCGTGGCCCTTATCTCTGTGGGATGATGGCCGTAATCATCGTATATCATAGCTCCCGAGAGCTCTCCCTTGAACTCGAACCTCCTCTGAATCCCTGAAAAGGAAGCGAGCGCGTCCCTCACTGTTGCGACGTCTATCCTAAGTTCCAAAGCAACACAGATCGCACTGAGGGCGTTGAGCACATTGTGATCACCCACAAGGGGAATCCTGAACTCCCCCAGCTCACCCTTGCCGCACGCCACGCCGAAGGCCATCCCAAACCCGTCGGTCCTTACGTCAAAGGCCCTGATGTCCGCATCGGAGGAAAGACCGAACGTGATGTACTTTCTGGTAAGCTTCTCGGTCATCTTCCTCAGGTAGGGGTTGTCCACGCACAGTATCGACACGCCGTAGAAAGGGACCTTGTCGAGGAACTCCCTGAATGCGTTGCACAGTTTCTCCATGTTCTTGAAGTAGTCCATATGTTCCCTGTCTATGTTCGTGGCGAGGGCTATGGTGGGCGAGAGCTTCAGGAACGAGCCGTCACTCTCGTCCGCCTCTGCAATAAGAAAGTCACCCTGCCCCAGTCTTGCGTTCGAGCCCGTGGCCTTGAGCCGTCCGCCGATGACGACCGTCGGGTCGAGTCCTGCACGGGAGACAACGGCCGATATCAGAGAGGTGGTGGTGGTCTTCCCGTGCGCCCCTGCAACGAGGATGCTGTATTTAAGACGCCCCAGCTCCGCGAGCATCTCGGCCCTCGGTATCACGGGTATGGACCTGCGGCGTGCCTCGACGACCTCTGCATTGTCCTCGCCCACTGCGGAGGACTTGACCACTACGTGCGCACTGTCAACGTTTTCAGGCCTGTGACCTATGTATATCCTTATCCCCATGTCCCGCAGTCTTCTCGTATTGTCGGACTCTCTCACGTCGGAACCGGTGACTTCGTAGCCGAGGTTCTGAAGCACCTCTGCGATACCGCTCATGCCGATTCCGCCGATGCCGACGAAATGTATCACTCTGAACCGTTCAAACATTCTTCCCTGCTCCTTTCCAATGAGATCAGACTCAACGCAATATCCGCAATCCTCTTCACTGCATCAGGCCTTCCAAGCCCCATGGCCTTTGTCTTCATATGTTCCCTCAGCGCAGGATCGTTGTACAGTCTCCTTATCTCGCCGGAGAGCCGCCTGCCGTTGAGTTCCGCGTTACGGACCATCACCGCCGCGCCCAGCCTCTCGAGTTTTCCGGCGTTGACCTCCTGGTGGTTCGCCGCTGCATAGGGATACGGAACAAGTATCGAGGGCTTGCCCGTAACGGTTATCTCGGCAAGCGTGGTCGCACCCGCTCTCGATACTACGAGGTCTGCAACGGCATATGCCTCGGGCATCTGATAGATGAAGGGCGAGACCATCGCCCTGTATCCGTAAGTCCTGTATGCGTCTCTCACCACCTCGAAATCCTTCTCTCCGGTCTGGTGCAGGAACTGTATCTCTTCCTTGAGGTCAAGAAGATACTGAAGTGCATCCATCACGGCCCTGTTTATGGACTCTGCTCCGGAGCTTCCTCCGAAAACGAATATGGTGAAGGGGCCGTCTGCGAGCGAGAAGAGTCTGAGGGCAGACGGCCTACTGCCTCTCAGGATCCTTTCCCGCACCGGATTTCCCGTAAGATGAACCTTCTCTCTCGGGAAATAGGCCATACTGTCCTGATATGTTATACAGACGGACTTGACGACGTAACCCAACAGCCTGTTTGCCTTTCCTGCAACGGTATTCTGCTCGAGAAGCATTGTGGGTATGGAGAGCATCCATGCGGCAGTGAGCGGAGCCAGGGAGGCATAGCCGCCTGAGCCGACCACGATATCAGGGCGGAACTCCCTCATAAACGAGAGGCTCTCCCTAATCGCGCGGGAAAACCTGTAAAGGGAGCGTACTTTCCTGACAACCGATACTCCCACAAACCCTTCTGCGGGGATGAACCTTATCGTATAGCCCTCCCGCGGCACGACCCTTGCCTCGATGCCGTGCATCGTGCCCATGAATACTATCTCCGTCCGGGAAGAACGAGCCTTCAGCTCCTCGGCAAGTGCGAGCCCCGGATAGAGGTGTCCACCTGTTCCGCCTCCTGCAATGACAACCCTCACAGGGGTCTCCTCCTCAGCCTGCGGGCCCTGAGTCCGGCCCTTCTCCCCGGACGGATATCCCGTCCCGGGAGACCGTAGTGTTCGGGGTCGGACCTCGATATCCTCAACAACGTACCCGCGGCCATGAAGTTCACGAGCAGCGAAGAGCCGCCATAGCTTATGAAAGGCAGGGGAAGTCCCTTTGTGGGGACAAGCCCCGTAACAACCGCAATATTTATAAGTGCCTGCATGGTTATCATGATCGTCAAGCCGAGTGCGACATAGTAGGAGAACGCACTCTGCGCCCTGCCCGCAATCTTCATCCCGCGAACGAAGAATCCTATGAAGAGGCACAGCACGACGGTTACTCCGGCAAAGCCGAGTTCCTCTCCTACGAGGGCAAAGATGAAATCCGTGTTGACCTCGGGCAGAAACCTCAGCTTCTGCTTGCTCTCACCGAGCCCAACACCCGTCAGTCCCCCGGTGCCCAGGGCGATGAAGGACTGCACGAGCTGAAAGCCGCTGCCCCTGGGGTACTTCCAGGGGTCAAGGAATGCAAGCAGCCTCTCCATCCTGTAGGGTTCCATCAGGAGCTTGACGAGGAAGGGCAGCATTGCAGCGACGGCATACAGGATAAACCTTATCCTGGTGCCTGCCAGAAACAGCATGGTGAACGTTATGAGTCCAAGGGAGAAGGCACCGCCGAAGTCCGGCTGCATCAGGATCACTCCCTGAAAAGCGATCATGACGAGGAGCGGCTTCATGAAGGCCTTGAAGCTCTCCCTGTTGTACCGTGGAGTCGAGAGGTAGGCGGCCAGAGAGAGGACCATCGCGAACTTTGCGAGTTCCGCGGGTTGAAAGGTCGACGGCCAGAGCCTCAACCACCGCCTTGCCCCGTTGATCTTCACTCCAAGGCCTGGAATGAAGACGCAGAGCAACAGAAGCAACGAGAGCGCAAGGAGCGGATATGCGTACCGCCTCAACGTCGCGGGTTTCATCCTGTAGAAGAACCACATGGAGCCCAGGGCTATAAACAGGGTCATCACGTGCTTCTTCAGGTAGATGAACTGGGCCCCGGAATCCTCTGCCACGGCGCCTCCAGACTCGGAAACGGGCATAAGCGCGGTTGAACTGTAGACCATCACAACCCCTGCAAAAGAGAGCAGCAGAACTATCATGAGCAGCCACCTGTCGGCTGTTCTGCCTTCTTCACCCTGCACTATCGGTCCCCTGCTGTTCATGACCTCCCCCACGATTCTCGACAAAATCCATCCGTCTTCACTGCAAACAGTGTTACGGGACCCGGCCGGGTTTCATGCCGTTGATCGCCGAACCCTCTGTTTCGCATCATGATCATCGCTTACCTGACAACCAGGGTGTTCCTGAGCCTCATGACAGACTCCTTGAACATGGCTCCCCTGTGCTCGAAGCTCTCGAACATGTCAAAGCTCGCACATCCCGGCGACAGAAGCACCACGTCGCCTGCTTCGGCCATGGAGAACGCCGTGGTGACCGCGTCCTTCATGTCCCCGGCCTCGCACGCCTCCGCGATTCCTCCAAGCTGCCCGAGTATCTTCTGTCTCGCCTCTCCGATAACCACGAGCCCTTTGACCCTTCCCGTCATGTACTTCCTGAGGGTGGTGAAGTCGCTCCCCTTGTCCCTGCCGCCGAGGATCAGGATCACACCCTGCCGGAACCCCTCGAGAGACTTCACGACCGAGCCGATGTTGGTCCCCTTCGAGTCATTGTAAAACTCCACCCCTTCTATCTCGGCGACAAACTCCATCCTGTGTTCAAGGCCCTTGAACTCTGAGAGCACCTCCCTGATTGCCGCAACATCCACACCGCAAAGGTATGAAACCAGCAAGGCAGCCAGGGCGTTCTCCGTATTGTGGGCTCCCCTTATCCTCAGGTCGCGCACACCCACGATTCCGATCTCACTGCCGTCAATCCCTATGCAGAGCCTGCCGTCTCTGATGTAAGCCCCCCGGGGCCTCTCTTCCGTGGAGAAGTAGAAGAGCTCGGAGCGTGCACGACCGCCCAAGTCCCTGACGACCGGGTCATCCAGGTTCAGCACGAGGCTGTCACCGGGGGTCTGATTCCTGAAGATCCGGGTCTTTGCCCGGATATAGTCACCGATGTCATCGTAGCGGTCCAGGTGATCCGGAGAGATGTTCAGTATGGACGCCACGGACGGTGCAAAGTCGCGTGTGCTCTCCAACTGGAAAGAGGAGACCTCGACGACCACGCGGTCCAGGTCTCCGGCACCGCCGTCCCTGACAACCCCCAGGACCTCCTCGGTTATAGGTGTTCCGATGTTTCCGCCGGCAATCACCCTCTGCCCGCCCCTTGCGAGGATCATGTGAACGAGGGTGGTCGTGGTCGACTTGCCGTTTGTTCCTGTAATGGCAACCCAGGGGATACCGTATGGACTCAGAATCCTGAAGGCAAGCTCCAGCTCCCCGATCACCTCGATGCCGCGCTTTCCGGCCAGGTCGAAGAAGGGCTGGTCGAGGGGAACGCCCGGGCTCACCACCACCGTATCCGCATCGTCAAGGAGGCGGGCCGGATGCCCCCCTGTCTCAATCCCTACATCAGCGGGAAGCTCTTTCACGGCGTCTGAAAGCGCATCCCGCTCCCTCGCATCCGTCACCGTCACATCGGCACCGAGGAAATGGAGCAGCCTCGCCGCGGCGATCCCGCTTCGACCGAGGCCTACTATCACTACATTCCTGGATCTCATCGAATATCCGGCGTTCTCGTATGACAACTCAACACACCTCGTACAAATCGTCAGCAAGCATGATGACGAAAGGCCCCGAGCCTGTTTCCGCCTTCACTCCGCTCACCTCAGCTTCAGTGTCGACAGGCTCAGCAGGGCCAGAATGATCCCCACAATCCAGAACCTCACAACCGTTTTCGGCTCGGGCCATCCCTTCACCTCGAAGTGGTGGTGAATGGGCGCCATCCTGAAGACCCTCCTGCCTGTAAGCTTGAAGGAGAGCACCTGAAGAATGACGGAGACCGTCTCCACCACGAATATACCGCCGACAAGGGCGAGCACGATCTCGTGCTTGGTGATTACGGCAAGCGTGCCGAGTGCGCCGCCGAGTCCCAGAGAGCCCACGTCCCCCATGAATATTTCAGCAGGATAGGCGTTGTACCAGAGGAACCCCAAAGCAGCGCCGAACATCGCTCCGCAGAAAACCGTGAGTTCTCCTGTTCCGGGCAGGTAGAGAACCTGCAGGTACTGGGCAAGCCTGGCATGACCGCTTATGTAGACAAAGACCCCGCTTGCAAGGGCTGCAACGGCTACGAGCCCGATGGCAAGACCGTCTATGCCGTCGGTAAGGTTGACGGCGTTCGATGATCCCACGACAACAAAGACAGAAAAGGGGATATAAAACAGCCCGAGGTCGAGGAGCCATCTCTTGAAGAACGGCACGCTCAGCTTCGTGCTGTACGGATCCAGGGGATTATGGTACAGAAACAGGCTGATCCCGGTTGCCAGGGCTATCTGGAGGGCAAACTTGTGACATGCCCGCAGGCCCTTGTGATTCCTCCTCACCACCTTCAGATAGTCGTCACTCAGGCCTATCAGTCCGAAGCCTGCCGTGGCCGTGATCAAGACCCAGGTATAGGGGTTTCTCAGGTCCATCCACAACAGGGCCGTCGTCAGGATGCTGGCAAGTATGAGGATCCCCCCCATGGTCGGCGTGCCCGCCTTTGATATATGCGTCCTGGGGCCGTCCTCCCTTATCTGCTGCGTGAGGCTGAAGCTCCTGAGCCTCTCTATCACGAAGGGGGCGAGCATGAACGTCAGCAGCGAGGCCGTTATAGCCGCGAGCACGGTCCTGAACGTGATGTACCTGAACACGTTGAACGGAAAATAGTATTCATTCAGGCTGTATAGAAGTTCGTAAAGCATCAATCCTCCAAGACCCTCTCGAGTCTCATTCCCCTCGACCCCTTTATGAGGATGGTATCATCTTCGCCCACAATCCCCAGCAACATATCCCGCGCCTCCTGCGGATCCTTGACGTGCACGGCCTTTGCATCGCCGTTTCCTCCGGAAAACTCCTCGTATGTATACGACATAAGCTCGCCCACTGCTATCAGCACATCAATATCCAGTGTGGCAAGCCACCTGCCGAGCTTTCGGTGGGCCTGTTCTCCGTAGGGACCGAGCTCGAGCATGTCACCGAGGACAGCCACTGCACGGCCCCTTCTGAGCCTGACCAGCTCCTT
Source organism: Nitrospirota bacterium (assembly GCA_013152485.1). Classification (GTDB taxonomy): domain Bacteria; phylum Nitrospirota; class Thermodesulfovibrionia; order Thermodesulfovibrionales; family JdFR-85; genus BMS3Bbin07. The sequence goes on from JAADGG010000081.1 coordinate 29,293, forward strand.
GACCGCCTCCTCCATCGACGCGGGATTGGCATTGTACAGGTCGCTTATGACGAGTGCTCCCTTGAGCTCCTTCAGCTCGAGCCTCATCGGCACCCCCCTGAACTCACCCAGGGACGCACTGATCTCTTCGATCGGGACATCCAGCAGCCTGCAGGCGGCTACCGCGGCAAGGGCGTTATAAACATTGAACAGCCCGAAGACCCTGAGCCTTACATCTGCAGCACGGCCTCCCTCTTTCAGGTACACCCTGAACCTCACACCTCCCTCGTCATAAACGATCTCATCCGCCCGGACATCGACCCCTTGCCTCAGACCAAAGGTTACGACACTGCACCGTCGCGGCACATCCCTGATGTTGGGATCGTCACCGTTCAGTACCGCGGTAGAGACAAAGTCGAGCAACTCGTACTTCGTGGCCCGCACCATCTCCAGGGAACCGAACCCCTCGAGATGAGCAGGTCCTATGTTGGTTATCACACCCAGATCCGGCCTGGCGATCTCCGACAGTTCACGAATGTCGCCAGCCCTGCTTGCACCCATCTCGAGAACCGCCATATCATGGTCGTCGAGCTCGGTGAGACAGAGCGGAAGCCCGATCTGGTTGTTGAGGTTTCCCGTACTGCTGAGGACCTTGTGCCGCCCTTCGAGGACCACTGCTATCATTTCCTTCGTCGTCGTCTTGCCGTTGGTTCCCGTTACGCCGACGACCCTCGCCCTCCTGCTCAGCCGCCTGTGACGGGCTATCCCCTGAAGGGCCCTCAAGGTATTGCCGACATAGATTATGCTCCTGCCCCTCGGCACGACGGGCGGACAGCTCACAATGGCTCCAAGCCCCTTCTTGAGGGCCTCGTCAACAAAGAGGTGACCGTCGAAGCGCTCTCCCTTCAACGCAACGAAGAGCTCTCCGTCCCTTATAGTCCTGGAGTCTATGGAGATGCCGCTGAAGGAGTCGGCCCCCCTGAGTATGAGCCTGCCCGATGTCGCCTCCAGGACTTCTGTCAAGGTATACCTGCTCATCACGCTCCCTTCCCGACAACCGGCAGTCCCCTGACCGCCTCCTTCAGTACCTCCATGTCGCTGAAGGGGTGTCTCACTCCGTCTATCTCCTGGTAGTCCTCATGCCCCTTGCCCGCGATCAGCACGACGTCGTCAGGACGTGCAGCACGGACAGCCGCCTCAATGGCACTCTTTCTGTCGGGCTCTACAATGAATTCCGCGTTTCCCATGCCCTCCACTATTTCCTCTATGATATCGAGCGGATTCTCCGACCTCGGATTGTCCGATGTGACGACAGCCGTGTCAGAGAGTTCGGCAACTATCCTGCCCATCTCCGGCCTCTTCCCCCTGTCCCTGTCACCTCCGCATCCGAAGACCGTGATAATACGGCCGCTGGTCAGCCTCCTGAGAGTCTTCAAGACCCTCTGCAGGGCGTCGGGGGTATGGGCATAGTCGACAATCGCAAGGAAGCCGCGCTCAGACCTTACCGGCTCCATCCTGCCCTCCACCCCGCGGCACAGTCTTACACCTTCAACTATCCGATCCCTTCCGATCCCCAGCGCAACAGAGGCACCGACGGCCGACAGTATGTTGTATACATTCGTCACACCTATAAGCGGTGATCTGATGCGGAACTCCTCCGAGCCGTATTTGACGGTGAAGTCGAGCCCCTCGAATCCCTCGTCTATATCAGCGGCACGGAGCTCGGCGTCCTCACTCTCGATGCCACAGGTTATTATGCGGAGTTCCGTCCCCTTACCGCCGGCCCTCCTTATCTCTTCAACCAACCTCCTGCCGTAGGCATCGTCTATGTTGACCACGGCTGCCCGCCTCGTCAGGTCCAGGAAGAGCCGCTGCTTCGCCCTGAAGTATGCCTCCATGTCTCCGTGGAAATCGAGGTGGTCCCTCGTGAGGTTCGTGAAAACGGAAACGTCGAAGTCCGTACAGCTGACCCTCTTCAGCGACAGCGAATGAGATGAGACCTCGGCCACCGCATCCGTCACGCCCCTGTCGCACATCTCCGCAAGGAACCTCTGAAAGTCGAGTGCTTCCGGTGTGGTGAACCTCCCCTTCACATGCTCGGCCCCGAGTATGTACCTTATCGTGCCGATAAGCCCCGCTCTCCGACCGTCGGCCCTGAGAATACTGAAGAGTATGTAGGATGTGGTCGTCTTGCCGTTGGTCCCCGTAACACCGGTAAGAGAGAGCCGACCGGAGGGATGGCCGTAAAACCTGTCGGCGATGACCGCCATGGCAGTGTATATGTCCCGAACCTGCACGTACGGTATCTCCAACGACCGGGGTCTTGGCCTTTCCGAGACCACTGCCCCGGCTCTCCTCACAACGGCATCACTGATAAACTCATTGCCGTCAAAGCGGCCTCCCTTGACCGCAAAAAATATGTCTCCCTCCTTCACGCCTCTCGAGTCAGCGGAAAGGCCCCTTACCGTACAGTCACCCGTAACGGCAACAGGCATCACTCCATCCAAAAGCTCGCCGAGTCTCACAGGCATAGGTCAGAACCCCCGGATCCGCCGCTCCCCTCTCAGAAGCGGCCTCATGACGAGTATATTGTTGTCTCCCCTGTCCTCCATGGGGATGGACTTGTACGCAAGGGCCTTCTCGGCTATGGCCTTGAACACCGGCGCCGCCACTTCACCGCCGTAGTATCCGCCTTTCGGCTTCCACACAACCACTATTATGGCAAACAACGGATCGGTGGCCGGAACGAACCCTACAAAGGAGCTGACGAAATCCCGGCGCGAATACCTGCCCGTACGCGGATCGATCATACGTGATGTCCCGGTCTTCCCTGCAACGGTATTGCCGTAGACGGAAGCAGCCGGTGCAGTGCCTCCTTCCTCGGTGACCGTCTCGAGGGCTTCCCGCAGGCGCTGTACCGTCTCCATCGAGAGGATCCTCTCCGGCTCCGGGCCTTCCGCCTCCATCAGCACACTGCCGTCAGGAGCGAGGACCTTCGAGACCACATGGGGCTTCACGAGGTAACCACCGTTGGCGATAGCGGAGTAAGCCCTGAGGACCTGCAGCGGAGTCACCAGGACCTCGTAACCGATCGCCATGGCGCCTATGGTCGTCCCTGACCACCTGTGGGGCGGTTTCACGACCCCTGAGACCTCTCCGGTCAGATCGACTCCTGTCTTGTCTCCGAAGCCGAACAGCTTGGCATAGTCATAGAACCGCTCGGGCCCGAGCCTGAGGGTCATCTTCACGGCACCCACGTTCGACGACTTCTGGATTATCTCCCTCAGGGTAAGGACACCGTGCTTGTGGGTGTCCCTTATACGCTTACCCCCCACCTCTATCTCTCCTTCCGAGCAGTCAACCCTTGTATTCAGTGTTGCTATCTTTTCTTCAAGCACGGCAGCGGCCATGACGATCTTGAAGGTCGAGCCGGGCTCGTAAAGGTCCGTAACCGCCCTGTTCCGCCTGTCGGCTGCCCTGTACGCACCTGGTCTGTTCGGATCAAAGGTCGGCCTGTTTGCAAGGGCGAGTATCTCACCGGTATGAGGGTCCATCATTATTGCAGTGGCTGCCCTGGACTTCCACTTCCTGGTTGCACTCTCGAGCTCTGACTCGACAATATATTGTAACCCTTCGTCAATGGTGAGCACAATACTGTTGCCCGTTGACTCGTAATCGACGTCCCTGTAGAGTATGTTGCCGCGTGCATCCCTGTAGAGATACACCTTGCCTCCATCGGCTGCAAGGGCATCGTCATACCTCTTCTCCACGCCCTCGCGGCCACGGTTGTCGACATCCGTGAAGCCCAGCACGTGAGAGGCAAGGAACCCCTTGGGATAGAACCTCTCCGTGTCCGGCTCTATACCTATGCCCTTCAGTTTGAGCCTCATTGCGGCCATGGCCTGCTCTGGAGAGACGCGTCTTGCAAGCAGTGCGTAACGTCTTCCTTCCCTCTTCATCTTTCTGATCGTGGATGTGTTTATGTTTACAATCCGCCCGAGCCTGCGGGCAACCTGCTCAGGGGACTCGATGGCGGAAGGGTCGCCGTAGATGGAAGGACGGTCGAGGCTTACAGCCAGTTCCCTGCCGTTGCGGTCGTATATCCCCCCCCGCCTCACGAGAATCTTGATACCCATGGTGTGTTGTATGGCGGCAAGCCGCTCGAGCCTTTCATGGTCGAACAGCATGAGGTAAGCGAGCCGGCCGAATATGATCATGAAACCGGCTGCAATCACCGTAGCTATGATAAGTGGACGTCCTTTCATCCCCCGACACCCCTTAATAGCTGACAGGTAGTTTGCAAGCCTGCAAGCTTGTAGTTTTTACCGCCTGTTTCTTACCACTCCCCTCGACGGGGCACCCTGAACACCGGCTGATTACTGATTAGGGCATTACGGCCCTGGCGGCCTGAGCAGGAAACTACCGCTCCATCAGCCCGGCCGTGTATGGTGTTGGACCACGATCGCTCTTAACGAAGAAGACCCTCTTCCTGTCGGGATAGACAAGCCCCATCCTGTTGGCGGCTATGTACTGGACCTTCTTCAGAGAGACCATCTGGGCCCTTTTCGCAACAAGTTCCCTTCTCTCTTTTATCAGAGCGACCCTCTGTTTCTGCAGCTGTCCCAGCTCGTACTCAAAGGCTGTAACTCTGGAGTGGAGCCATATTGTGGAGAAAATGAGGAAAACGATCGCGAGGACGAGGAACGGTTTGATGATCCTGCCAAGGAAACCTCTTCTCTGTCTGTAGGTCATAGCTTCTCTACCCCCCTTAGTTTCGCACTCCTTGAAGAGGGATTCCTCCTCTGCTCATCCCAGAGGGGGGTGATCGGCTTCTTGTTCAGCCTTACAAGGGACCCCTCCTGCCTCTCGGAAGCGAGAATAAACCTCTTCACAATCCTGTCTTCAAGAGAGTGATAGGTTATAACACAGAGACGTCCGCCCTTCTTCAGTATGCTCACGGCATTGGACAGACCCTCGGACAGCTGGGTCAACTCGTCGTTCACGGCGATCCTCAAGGCCTGAAACGTCTTCGTGGCCGGATGAATCCGTCCGCGCCTTCTGTAGACTCGCTCGACAATGGCGGACAACTGAACACAGGTCTCGATCCGTTCCCTCTTCCTCTGTTTCACTATCTCTCTCGCTATCTGCAGCGCCTTCTTTTCTTCGCCGAACTCCTTAAGTATCCTCGCTATCTCGCGTTCGCTCCATCCGTTCACGATATCCGCCGCCGTCAACGGAAGACTTCTGTCCATCCTCATATCAAGGGGGGCGGTCGAGCGAAAACTGAATCCCCTGCTCTCGTCTTTCATCTGCATCATGGATATCCCGAGGTCCATGATGACCCCGTCCAGTTCCTCAAAACCCAGGGCCCTCACCTTCTCAGCCATCTCGGAAAAGCTTCCATGGACGTACCGCACCCTCGGATCGTCCATCCCGAGCGCAGCCCTCTCGAGGGCCTCCCTGTCTCTGTCCATCACGACGACAATCCCATCCGGTCCGAGCCTCCTGAGCAGCTCCCTGGTATGACCCCCTCCTCCGAACGTTGCATCAAGGTATACACCGTCCGGTACCGGATTCAGCAGGTCCACCAGTTCCTGTGACAGAACCGGAATATGCACAACGGTTGTCATGGCTCATCCGGCCTCTTGTTGATCCTCATATTCCAAGGGATGCGAGCTCTTCCTCGAGAGCCTTTCTGTCGATCGTCAAAGGATCCACGACCTTGTCCCATTCATCCTTGTTCCACAGCTCCATCTTGTCGACCTGGCCCACAACCGCGACCTCGCCGTTTATGTCAGTGTCCGCCCGCAGGGATGCAGGTATCAGGATCCGCCCCTGCTTGTCCATCTCGCACTCATGGGCGGATGCCACGACCCGTCTCATCAGCCACCTGACGGATTCCTTCATCTGCGGCAGCGACCTTATCTTCTCTTCAAACCTCTGCCACTCCTCAAACGGATATATGAGCAGGCACTTGTCAAAAGCTGCAGTGGTGATATAAAGTTTGGAGCTGTAATTACTGAGCAGTATGGACCTGTAAGGTGCAGGAATCATCACCCGACCCTTCGGATCCACACTGTAGTAGTATTTACCAGAAAATCCTGGCATAGCTCACCACCTTTTACCACATTCTCCCACCTCTTAATAATATTAAAGATCCGGCCGAATGTCAAGTAAAAAATGGAGGCATGTATCCAAGCGGAACAGGAGAGGCGATGTCGGACCGTTCAATGCACAGCGTAATGGTTCAGAGCATCTCCCTCACCTTGCCCTTGAGGGGTATGACATAGTAGTTCCGGGAGCGTCGAAACGGTTTCAGCAAGGCGAGCGTACCGTCGGGAAGGCCCGGCCCTGTCACGATCTCGAGGCTTCCCTCGAAGAAACCGTTCGAGAAGACGAGGTTCCTTATCCTGCCGGACATGTGCTCCCCCTCCAGGCTCACCGACTCGACCTTCAGCCCGTCCTTCCGGAATGATCCGGCCCCCTTGATAACACTGAAAGACTTCATCGGTATGTAAAGCCCTCCCGAGCGTATATCGTCCAGTACGAGATCCCTGACCTCGAAGTACAGTTCACCCGCCCCATTATCGACCATTCCTGTCAGGTCCAGAATCCCGCTGCCCCTGAATGCCGAAGCAGCCAGCAGGTCCAAATCCTCCAGTCTGGCCGAGCGGATATCCACCGCAGCCCTGACCGAGCCCTTTCCGACAAACGCCTCGGCAGAGATCTCACCGCCCGAGAGGTACCCGGCAAACGATACCTTCAGCCCGCCAAGGAAAAGGCTCAAGGGGTGGATCCTTCCCGAGAGCCTTTCCATGCTGACGAGACCCTTCCTGCTGTGCACCACCCTGACGCCGTCCATCTCGAAGTCGAAGAAGGGATTCTTCCTGAACCCGTAGACCTCCGTTCTTATCCGCTCCCCGCTGAGCACTCCCTGGAGCCATTCGGCAGCCCATCTGTCGGGAATGCCGGCATACCAGAGACCTACGGAAACGGAAGAGACCAAGGCAATGACGACAAACAGCCTTCTCAACATGGGGTATAGACCATCCTCTTCCTCAGGCGCTTTAACCCGAGGCGTGTTTCATGCGATTGCCAGTATCATCGAAATATTGTATAATTTTGACTGTATTTTTATCAGGCAGCAGCTCCGCCTGACCCACGGGACTCAGCCCGTGAAAACGGAACAGCCGATTGACTAAGAACCACAAAAGCAGTTCACGAAAGGAGATGAAACGATGTCATTCAAAGGAATCCTTACGACCTTGGTCATCCTGTCAGCCCTCCTGCTTCCCCTCGCCGTTACGGCACAGGAGGAGCCGGTACTGAAGGTGACCGAGGCAGCAATCGCCACCTCGGTGGAAAATCTCGTACCCAAGGGGGTCTCTGACAGGTTTCCAGGCTCCGTGGGCAAGCTATACGCCTTCACGAGGATTGCAGGGGCAACGAAAGAGACCCTCGTTTGGCACCTCTGGTTCTATGGGGACAAGCTCATGGCAGAGGTGAGCCTTCCGGTCAAGTCCGTAAACTGGAGGACTTACAGCAGCAAGAGAATAGTGCCGGGCTGGACGGGAGAGTGGAGGGTCGATGTCACGAATGAAGACGGCTTGCTGCTCGAGACCCTGTATTTCACAATAGAGTGACTCTCCAGGGTGAACGCTCCGGAAAGCAAAAGTCGCAAGACCGGGGTGTCGGAGCTGCATCTGAAGCAATACGAGGGATGCCTGTGCCGGCAGGCGTCTGTTCTCCAAGACCTCGTCACATAACCTGCAGGCCGGCCGGTTGCGCGGATGAGGGATCGATCCCCGGAGAAACCGCGTGGATTCACCTGCTCCTCGAAAGCCTGAGGATCAAGTAACCTGCAACTCCGGACATGAAAGACCCGGCAAGTATTGCAAGCTTATCAGTGTATTGAAATACGCGGGCGTCTTCAAACGCGAGGGATCCGATAAAGAGGCTCATCGTGAATCCGATACCGGTCAATATCGAGACCCCGTAGAACTGCACCCAGTTGCTGTCTTTCGGAAGCCCTGCAATCCCGAGCCTTATAGCCGCCCAGCTGAAACAGAACACCCCGAGCTGCTTGCCGAGAAACAGCCCGAGTATTATTCCCAGCGGCACCGGGCCGGACATCTGGCTGAGTGAGATCTGCGTGACGTTCACCCCTGCATTGACGAAGGCAAACAGCGGCAGGATGAGAAACGCCACCCAGAAATGCAGGTCGTGCTCTATTTCCTTGGAGGGAGACACCGGCCTGCCGTCCTCACCTCTTGCCTTCAACGGAATGGTAAATGCCAGAATCACGCCTGCAAGCGTTGCATGAACGCCCGACTTGAGGACGCTGACCCACAATATGGATCCAACGATGAAGTATGCCGCCTTTTTCGTCACGCCCAGCCGGTTGATGAGTATCAGGACCGACAACGCTGCCGCGGCAACCGCTATGGAGAGGGTGGAGAGTTCGGCCGTATAGAAGATGGCGATGATCACGATCGCCCCCAAATCATCGATTATCGCCAGCGCCATCAAAAAGAGCTTGAGGGAGACGGGAACCCGCTTGCCCAGCAATGACAGGACGCCGAGGGCGAACGCTATGTCGGTGGCCGTCGGGATCGCCCATCCGTTGACTGCGACCGGATTGTCATGGTTGAAGACCAGATAAATTACCGCAGGAACGGCCATGCCACCTACGGCGGCGATTCCGGGCAAGGCAACCTGGCCCAGGGACGACAGATGGCCCTCTAGAATTTCCCTCTTTACTTCAAGGCCTATCAACAAGAAGAAGACGGCCATCAGCCCGTCGTTCACCCAGTGGTAAAGGGACTTGTCAAGCCGTAATGTGCCGATATGGATGCCGACCGGGAGATGCAGCAGGGACTCGTACCATCCCGACCATGAAGTGTTGCTCAGGATCAACGCAAAGACGGTCACCAGGATCAACAGGATACCGCCCGTGGACTCCCTCTCTATGAACTCTTCGATTATGTTCATCCCGTTCCTGAGTCTCAAGACACCAACCGCCATGCACAAAGACTTTTTCAAGGATAATAACACGTAACAGGCTGAAAAGAGAACAGGGGAGCAGACCGGACATAAGCGGGACAGGCTGAGTCGATCATGGAGGAGAGGACGCCCTGACCCTTTTGAGACGATTACTACTTCGGCAATAAAATACCGTATCCCTTTCATATCGCCGGATAAAGCCCTGCAGGACAAAACTGTTACCCTGATACAAGGATAAAGAGGCTCACTTATGGGAAGGAGCGGTATGACAGACTCTGAACGGTTTCAAGTATCACAAGGGCTTCACCTGGATGGTGAAGCGTGATTCTTACCTCGGAGTCCCGGCCGGACGCCGGGAGGATGAGATGAAAAATCGATATCCCCTCTCCTGCCATGACGTACACTGTTTACCGGACAGTATCGATATTTGATTATTATTGATCCATAAGATATTATAATAGGTATACGGATACAACCCATGTACAATTCCGGGATCTCACTCCTCACAGCTCGAGTCCGGCCGGATGATTGAATCCCTCAGGTGGAGATCCTCCGGGTCCGGCAGACGGCATGGAAAACAAATCATGAAACAAACGGTTTTCTTCAAGCAATGTCAGGTCGTCAAGTCGACGAAACCAATCAAAGGAGGCATGGTTATGACAGGTTTTTGCAGGATGATGCTGGTTGTGTTGTCTTTACTTCTGCTGACAACGGAGGCCTATGCAGCCGAGTTCGTGACGCTGGGACCGAGGGCGATGGGCATGGGAGGAGCCCATGTCGCCGTTTCATCGGATGCCACGGCGATCCACTGGAATCCCGCGGGGCTGAGTGCGCAGCAGAGGACGACCGATCTCAGGGCACACCTGGGTGTTGTCGCCAAGGACCGCAGCAAGTTTGCCGACCTATGGAACGACATCGATGAAATCCTCGCCGGAAGGGCGATAAACGACCCGAGCTTCTATGCCGACTCGGCAGACGTCGAACGACTGGTGGATATCCTCCGCCGGCTGGATGAGCGCAATGTCAGCATGGATCTCAACGGCGAGGCCGGGGCCGTTGCCAGCGCCAACATAAGGGGTTTTGCCATAGCGGCCGGCGTAACAGGCATAGGCTACGCAAACGCCGTACCGAGACTCGACCTTGTGAACGTCAAGGCGCTTCCTCCGTTCTTCGACTCACAGTCCATCGCAAACAACAAGTCGGAAATCGACCTTACGGCCCTGCAGACCATGGAATACAGTCTGAGCGTGGCGCACGGCTTCATCGGAGACACCCTTCATGTGGGGGGGACACTGAAACTCGTGGATGCCGCAACATACTTCTATACCATCTCTGCATTCAACACCAGCGATACCGACATAGTGGACGAGGTGCAAAGGAACAAGAGGACGGGCCAGGAGATAACCGGCGACATAGGCATAATCTGGATGCCCCTTGAGAAGCTGCGGGTTGGAGCCGTTGGGAAATACCTGACGGGACCCTCCTTTTCCTCTGCAAGAGGGGCACCCATAGAGATAGCTCCTCAGTTCAGGGCCGGAGCGGCCTTCCTGCCCTGGCGCGGCGCGACCGTTGCACTCGATATAGACCTCACTGAAAACGAGACCCTCACGCCGGGATACAGGGAACGGCAGGTCGCAGCAGGATTCGAGCAGGCATTCGGCACGCGTGGTAAGGTGTTGAGCGACCTCTTCACCGTGAGGGCCGGCGTATACAAGAACATTGCCGAAAGCGGGTCCAACTATGTAGGCACTGCAGGCATCGGGGTGGGACTCCTCGGGGCAAGGCTCGATATAGCCGGCGCATACGACTTTCAGAAGGAAGAGGTCGGCGCGAGTGCAAACATAGGGTTCCAGTGGTAGGCCAGACTCGGCACTCTCCTGCCGCAGAGCGGATGCGGTCAGTCCACCCTCATCTCTCCGAGGAGATACCAGCCCGTGCCGGTCCTTTCACCCAGGACGGCAAGATTCAGAGCCGGTACGTTATTCAGTGTGGAGTCAATGATTGCGCATCCGAGCCTGTAGGTTCCGGCCGGCACCGATTCATCGATGACGGCCTCCAGCGTGTACGTGTAGCGTCCACCCTCCACCCAGTCGGAGGGCTCGGCGAGTCCGTCTACGGCCATGAATGCAACGCGGTCTGTTCCAGGCTCGATCAGGGCGAAGGCGACCTTGTACTTGTAGTTCCACTGCGGCTTGTTGTTCGGCAGCACCCCGACACCGGAGTTCTTCCACACGTGTGATATGGTGATCCTGCCGCCCCGTACGGCCGTGTCGGGATATGTAACCTCCACGGGAACCAAACGGTATCCTCCCCTGACGATAAATTCCCTCACCAGGTCGGGTGCCTCGGAAAACCATGCCTCGGCGTCTTCAGGTATGCGGAGGTCGAGGGTGTTTGCGTGTAGAGACAATGCATCATTGAGGACGGCCTCGAGCGCATCTCTGAGCGTGTCATAGTCATCCGCCCACCTCCGCCGGGATTGCAGGTACTGATAAACGTTCTCCCCGTAGAAGGGGACATCCGGAAAGTGGCTGCGGATCCTCTCCTTGTCGGCCTCTGTAAACCAGTACGGCAGCCCGAGGGTGTCCTTACGTATTACGTAGCCGTATTCTTCTATGGCTACTGCATCTATGGCGTCGAGTCCGAATCCCGTAGAGCTCTTGTTGTACTGCACCCCCAGAAGGACCCGGTCGAAGTTTTTCGAATACGCTCCTGAGATCCATCGAAGCACGCCGTAGACGTCATCTCCCAGGAGCTTGAGACGGTTGCCCTCACCCCAACGTCCAAGTCCGTTGCCGTCAATGAAATCGACCGTCAGGGGATCATTGTATCTCCTGCCGAAGGCGTCAAGGAACCGGGAGAACTTCTCCTGGAAGACAGGGTCGTCGACATAAGGGTCCCACCGACCACTGTCTGCGTTCACGACCCCTTGAGCCCCTGCCTCTCTCACAAACCCCGGCGTTGCCTGACGGTAAGAGCCTTCGCTGTCGACATAGACGCGGAATGCAAGCCTCAGCCCCCGGGAAAGCGCCCCCTGCACGAGATCCTTGAAGTTCTGGTCGGTTTCCCATGCATAAACACCCTCCTCCGGTTCGAGCTGTGACCAGGGAAGCCTTACATAAAATATGCTCGCACTCCGCGCATATCTGTCCTGACTCGTCCAGTACGCGTCGGCCTGCGGGAAGCCGGCAAAGGCATCGGCGTACAGCACCCACCCCATAGCCGGATTCCTGACCAGGCCCGTCAGGTCCTCCTCCGGCTGAACCGTTACATACCGAACCTCGACCGCCTCCTGCGTCCCGGCTGCATCCTGAGAGTCGATATCAGGGCTGCAGCCGGGCAGCACCATGAGCGCCGACAGTAACAGCGAGACCACCCCTGCTCCTGCGGCGAACCACGTCCTCCCACCCATGACCAGTCACCTCCGGAATTCCACTATAGACTATAATGTATCACCTCAGGTTGTCAAACAGCAGGCATGGATGGCCGGGCACTCCGTGATTACGCATCCGGACTTGTTGACAGTACGGATTTTTTCTTGATATACTTTGACTGTGAAGCTATCTGAGCAAAGTTCAAGCTTTCCTGAAGAAACCGGATACTGCACAAACCACGGGATGGCAGACGCTTCACGGTTGTGAGGCAGATTATGACTGATACAACGTCCTGCACACAGAGAGAAGGTCCCTTTCCTTCTGTTCGCCCTGAACTCCTTGCATTCAAACAAGAACATGCTTGACAGGAACGTTTGCCGAAGATAACCGTTACCGGTTCATGTCTCAAGCCGGACCAACAGACAGGATTGAGGAGTCATTCATTACAGACGCACAGCATCCGTCAGGTTTCGAAGAGTCTGGTCGAGCACAGCAGATCGATCACGGAAGGCTCGCGGTTGAACAGCCTGCACCAAGGCAGCGGTCCATGAGAAAGACGGAAACCCGGAGGTGATCAGTGAAGAACATACTCGTGGTAGAGGACTCCGAGTCTACACGTTCCATGATGAAGACCATTATAGAGGACCTTGGCGAGGATTACCATGTCTTTGAGGCCGGCACCGGTTTTGAAGCACTGAAGCTCCTTCCCGCAGAAGGGTTCAGCCTGATAATAACCGATATAAACATGCCCGACATAAACGGGATAGAGCTTATCAACTTCGTAAAAAGTACGCCCCAGTATAAAGACATTCCCGTCATCATCGTCAGCACCGAAGGCTCGGAGGAAGACAAGGACAGGGGGCTGGCTCTCGGTGCGGAGGCCTACATCACGAAGCCTTTCAAGCCTGAAGAATTTCAGGAGAAGATCAGGGTGGTCTTGAATCCATGAGTTCATCCAAAAAGGAGTTTGTCTCCGAGGCTGAAGAACTGCTCGAAGAGGCAGAGGAACACCTGATAGAGCTCCAGGAGTCTTCCGAGACAGGTGTTGATCCTGACACCGTCAACGCACTCTTCCGCTCCATCCACACACTCAAGGGGATCTCCGGACTCTTCGGGCAGGAAGGGCTCAAAGACCTAAGCCACGCCCTCGAGGAGATACTCGACGGTCTCAGACGCGGCGATATAGAGCTCACCGACGAGATTATCGCGTTCCTGTTCAAAAACATCGATATCCTGAAGGGTCTGCTCAAAGACGCCGATGAGGGAAGACCTTCCGACACGGTCCGGTATCTTGAAGACATAAAAGAGTTCCGCAAGGGCATCACGAACCGCGCAGGAAAGGAGCCTCTCAGGGGTGTCATCGACGAGGCGATACTGAATGTACTCTCCAGCTACGAAGAGCAGCGTTTGCGGGCCTGCATAGGGCAGAACAGGGGGATATTCATCGCAAGCGTCGTCTTCTCACTTGAAGACTTCGACAAGAGACTATCCGAGCTCACGGACAAGATCAAGAAGGAAGGTGAACTGATATCGACGCTGCCTACATCGGAAGACATACCGCAGGACTCCATAGGCTTCAAGATCCTGTTCGCCTCCGACAGAAACTCCGACTCCCTCAAAACCGCCCTCGGTGTAGAGCCCGTACGGATCGCCGGAAAAAAGACGGCGGAAGAAAAGAGAGACACGCGCGCACCAGCCCCTTCACTCAGGAGCATCTCCACCACTGTAAGGGTGGACATAGAGAAACTCGACAGGATCCTCAACACGATAGGGGAGCTGTCGCTTACCAGAGGGGCCTTAAAGAGGATAGAACAGGAGCTTGCAGAGACCTACGGTCACTCGGAACTCGTCTTCGACATTCACCGGGCGACACAGAGCCTTGAGAGGAGGCTCCACGAATTGCAGCAGCAGGTGCTGGAGGTCCGGATGGTGCCCATAGGACAGATATTCTCCCGGCTTGCCCAGATAGTGAGACGGTATTCCAGAGAGATAGGAAAGCCGGTCGACCTCGAGGTCTTCGGCGAGGAGACGGAACTGGACAAGTTCATAGCAGAAGAGATCGTAGATCCATTGATGCATATCGTAAGAAACGCCATGGACCATGGGATAGAGGGTCCAGAGGAACGGAAGGCCAAGGGAAAACCGGAAAAGGGAACCATGATCGTCAGGGCCTTCCAACGCGGCAACAGCGTGATAGTGGAGATAGAGGACGACGGCAGGGGGATAGACACGAAAGAGATACGGAGGAAGGCACTGGAGAAAGGAATCATCACGGAGGAAACGGACTTGGACGACACGGAGCTGATAGGCTTCATATTCAGGGCCGGGTTCAGTACAAAAGAGACGGTGACGGAGGTATCGGGAAGGGGGGTCGGAATGGATGTGGTTAAGGAGAGGATTTCCTCCATCGGGGGTTTCGTGGACGTGAAGACCGAGAAAGACACATACACGCGGTTCTCTCTCACGATCCCCATCACCCTCGCAATCATAAAGTCGCTCATGGTGAAGGTGGGTACCTACACGTTCGCCCTGCCCTTGTCTTCGATCGTGGAGACACTGACGGTCAACGGCGATGCCCTGCAGATGATCGAGGGCAAGATGGTATACAACCTCAGGGGAGAGCTGTTGCCGGTCATGCCGGTGGCGGACCTCTTCGGCACGGGTCCGTACCGGGTGGAAGACGGATACATAGTGGTTTCCGGATACGGGGAACGGAGGGTCGGTCTCCTCGTGGACGAACTCATAGGCGGACAGGAAATAGTCATAAAGTCCCTCGGCGCATATTTCGAAGGACTGAAGGGCTTTGCAGGGGTCACAGAGGTCGGCAGGCACAACGCAATACTGGTATTGGACGTCGAGACACTGACAGAGGAGATCCTGCTGAGGCACAAGGGGTTGATCCATGTATAGGGAGTTCTACGGCCTGCGGGAGCACCCTTTCAGCAAGACTCCGGACCCTCGCTTTCTCTATCCGAGCAGGGCACACGAGGAAGCACTCGCAAGACTTCAGCACGTTGCGGAAGAAAGGGAGATAATGATGTTCACAGGCGACATAGGGTGCGGAAAGACCATGCTCACAAGGGCGTTGATGGACTCTCTCGACGACAGCTATCGGATAGTCCTCATTCTCAACCCAAGACTGACGGCGAACCAGTTCTTGAGAACGGTTGCCCGCCGCATGGATGCAGCCCCTGCTTCAAACCACAAGGACGAACTCCTCGAGGCCGTTCACAGAAGGGTCTACGAGTATCACGAAAGCGGCATCACCCCGGTGATAATCATCGATGAGGCCCAGCTCATACCGAGAAGGGATACGTTTGAGGAAATCAGGCTCCTTACCAATTTCCAGCTCGACGAAACCAACCTCGTAAGCCTGATCTTCGTGGCACAACCGGACATTCTCAGGAGGATGCGACACAGGGCATATGCGCCTCTCAGACAGAGGATCGGGTTCTTTTATCATCTGCAGCCGCTGTCCGAGGGCGAAGTCTCTGAATACATCGATCACAGACTGCGTGTGTCTGGCAGGAAGACGAGGCTGTTTACCGATGAAGCGGTCAGCCTCATTCACAGGTACTCCGGCGGGATACCCAGGCTCATAAACAGCATTGCGGCCTCGGCACTGCTCGATGCATTCGCCGGGGAATCCCGACTGGTCGACAAAGACAACGTGATGGACGCAGTGGAGGAGCTCGGACTCTGATGGACATGGCGAAGATCAGGAAGAAGGCCGCACAGGCCGGATCCGGCGCTGAACCGCGGATCAAAGCGGAACCGAAGAAACCTCCGGCCGACGATGCTGCAGAGACCGGAGCCGCTGTCGGGGAAGACCCCGCGGCAGGACAAGGCAGCGCCGTCGGGCGCGGCGAGACAGACAGCCAGGCTACACCGGAGGACTCCCCGGCCGAAGTCCGCGAACCCGAGATCGTACTGCTGTGTTTCAGGCTCGGCTCCGAGACACACGCCTTCCGTTTGCGGGACGTACAGGAGATCGCCCATCCGCCTGCGGTAACGCCGGTGCCGGGGACTCCGCCCTATGTAAGGGGGCTGAGCTCCCTACGCGGCAAGATGCTTCCGATCATCGATCTCAAGGCGCGTCTCAACATCACACCTGACGATGAGAGGCCCCCCGCAGCGGAGAGGGCCGCCCAACGGGCAAAGGTGATCATAGTCAGGGGACCAAAAGGGCCGATCGGTGTCCATGCAGACGGAATCATAGGGGTCAGACGGATGCCCGAAGCCGACCTCTCCCCTGCCCCCGCACACATCGATGAAGAGGAGGCGAGGTTCATTGAGGGAGTCGTCATCTCCGAGGGAACGTTCGTGACCGTTCTTAGGGCTGAAGAAGCGCTCACGTTCAAGATAACCGGAAGGGTGCTTCCAGAAGTCCGCTGAGTAGGTTATTATAGATAGATAATGCGCAGTCAGAGTCAAGCCCTTAAAGGAGAAGAGAATGGGAAAGCTTGAAAAGAAGGTCCTTGGAGTCGTCATGTCGGTCATTATCCTGGGCACCATATTCGCCGTGACCATCGTAATCTATCTTCAACGTAAAAACATCTACGAGACAGCCCAGGAGAAGATGTTCGAGACCGCGACCGTAATCAGCACGAGCATCGAAAGGACCATGCTGGAGGGGCGTTCCGAGATCACCAAGGCCATGGCCGGAGACCTCAAGGCTTTAGAAGGGGTTGAAACCATCACCATCCTGAACCACGAAGGCCGCGTGGCCTTCGACAGGAAGGCCCCTGCAACGGAGAAGGACTATGTCGAAAGATTCAGGACGAACCTCTCCCCCTACTCCCTGATCGAGAACGGAAGGATGATCATATACAAGCCACTGGTAAAGAGGTCGGCCTGCCAGAAGTGCCACAAGCTCGACAGCCCCTTCATAGGCGTAGTCAAGGTCTCGATGTCTCTCGACAGCGAGAAGCGGAAGATATCACAGATGGCTACGATCAACATCACCGCATCCCTGTTCGCCATCAGCATCCTCTCCTTCATAATGTGGCTGCTCCTCAGAAAGATAGTGATCAACCCTATAAAGAAGATCGAACTGGCCGCAAGGCACCTGTCGGACGGGGACCTGACTTTCAACGTCGACATAGACACTTCCGACGAGATCGGACAGGCGAGCGTTGCGCTTCAGGATGCCCTCCAATCGATATCATCGATCCTCCAGAGGGTAAAGGACGTCACGAAAAGGATATCGAAGATCTCTTCGGAGGTAGAAGCCGACTCCAGGGACATCCTCGAGGGCACACAGCTTGAGGCCGAGGCGATCGAGAACATATCCGCCTCGATAGAGGAGCTGAACGCCGCAATCACCGAGATAGCCGCAAACACCGAAGACCTTGCAGCGTCTTCCGAGCAGACGAGGTCAGCGGTCGAAGAGATGGCCGCCAGCACCTCTCAGATCGCAAACAACAGCAACGAGCTCTTCGAGTCTACAGAATCCACCTCGGCATCCATCGAGGAGCTCTCCTCTTCCATAAAAGAGGTTGCACAGAACGCCGACGAACTCTTCAGGTCGGCCGAGGACACCCTCTCTGCAATCGAAGAGATTACCGCCTCGATCAGGGAAGTCGAGGGCAACACCAAGGAGTCGGCCAGGCTGAGCGAGCGGGTCATGAACGAGGCATCCACCTATGGCATGACATCCATCGAGAAGACCATCAAGGGGATGGAGCGGATAAAGACATCCGTCGAGAAGACTGCGGAATACATAAAGAAGCTGGGCGGGCGGTCTGAAGAGATAGGCAAGATACTCACCGTGATCGACGACGTAACGGACCAGACCACCCTTCTTGCGCTCAATGCCGCCATACTGGCGGCACAGGCCGGTGAACACGGGAAAGGATTCTCCGTGGTCGCCGACGAGATAAAAGACCTTGCAGAGAGGACCTCTTTCTCGACACAGGAGATATCGTCCCTCATACAGACGGTGCAGCAGGAGGTCATGGATGCAGTGGATGCAATGAAACACGGCCTCGAGGCCGTCAACGAAGGTCTCGGTCTCTCAAAGGAGGCCTCAGAGGCTCTCAGAAAGATCGTCGAGAGCGCACAGCTGTCTTCAGAGATGTCGACGGCAATAGAACACTCGACCTCCGAGCAGGCAGAGGCCGCAAGGTTCGTCTCGAGATCCATGGAGAACGTGCGCAACATGGCCAGTCAGATAGCAAAGGCGACCTCGGAGCAATCAAGGGGTATGAACCTGATAACAAATGCAGCCGAAAAGGTCAAGGATATAGCCATACAGGTGAAGACCGCCACCGAGGAGCAGTCGACGCAGAGCAGGCAGATAAGGAAGAGCACCGACGTGGTCTCTGAAAAGAGCCAGCAGATAGCCAACGCCATCAATGAGCAGAAGACCGAGTCCGAACAGATAAAGAGGTCGGCAGAAAACATCTCAGACCTGCCCATGAAGAACAGAAACCTCTCGTTCAAGGTCAACAACTCCCTGAGGTCACTCGTAAAGGACTCCGAGCTGATCGTTACGGAGATGGAAAGGTTCCGCTTCTCCATATCCGCACGGACCGAAAAGACCATCAGGTTCGGGGTCATCCCCCTCGAGTCTCCCGCGGACATGCACAGAAAGTTCACGCCTCTTGCAGAGTACCTGAGCAGAAGGCTGGGCAAGAGGGTTGAACTAAAGGTCGGCGTCGATTTCGACAGCGCCATAAAGGAGATAGGCAGCGGAACCACACAGTTGTGTTACATGACCCCATCCACATACATAAAGGCCAACCGCGACTACGACGTCAGGGTTATCGCCAAGGCCCTGAGGAACGGCAAGCCCTTCCACCACTCGGTCATAATAGCCAGGAACGACAGCCCGGTATCGAGTATCGAAGACCTCAGGGGAAGGTCCTTCGCCTTCGGAGACAAGGAGTCCACGTCTTCGCACATAGTGCCGCGCTACATGCTGCTTGAAGCCGGCATAGACCTCAACGACCTGCTGTTCTATAATTATCTCGGACACCACGACGATGTTGCGAGGGCGGTGCTCTCCGGAGAGTACGACGCCGGAGGAGTCATGGAATCAACTGCAGACAAATACAAGGAGAGGGGCTTGAAATTCATAAAGTTCTCCGATGAAATCCCCGAGTTCAACATATGTATCACCAGCGAGATGCCCCAGGAGTCCGCAGAGGAGATAAAGTCGGCCATTCTCGCCCTCAAGGATACCGGAGCGGAGGGGATAGCGGTCCTGAAGTCCATCGATGAGCACTACACGGGGTTTGTAGAGGCCAGTGACGATGACTACACCTGGATAAGGAACATCATGTCGAGACTGAAGATGATATGAGCAGCCTGTCGAAACCAAACAACCCTGTCAGGCTGGATGCCGCAAAATCCATCGGAAGGAAGGGCTCATGAATACTAAAAAGAGACTATCCACGACATTCATACGCAAGGTCCTCGTGGTACTGCTTATCGGACAGTCCTTCATCTGGTACTGGTCCTTCTCCAGACACAATATCACCATTGACACCGATCTGGAGAAGAGGATGCAGACGGCGTCGGCCATCATCGGAAGCGTTGCAGCCGCCGTGGATACCGCACAGGGACACAGATACCTCGAACGAGTGATGGACGGGGCCCTGAGTGATGAAAACATCGTATACATAGAGGTCAGCAGGGAGAGCGACGTCGTGATCAGGAGGTCTACGTCTCAGGACGACCCGGCGCTGCGCATCGTCAAGACCCCCATAGTAAAAGGGGATTCCGAGATCGGCACTGTGCTGCTGAAATACAAATCCGGGAAGACCGATACGGCCTTCATACTCACAAACCTGACGCTCCAGGGCATCGTCTTCACCGTGCTGACGCTGCTGATATACCTCTTCTTCCAGGGGCACATCGGGACTCAGATAGCGAAGTTGAGCACGAATATCGAGAAGGTCACCCTCGGTGACCTGACCCAGAAGGTCGAGATCTCCGAGGACAACGAGATAGGAGTCATCGCAAAGGGTCTCAACTTCCTGATCGAGCGGCTCCTGATCACCGTGAAGAAACTGAAAAGCGTGGCTGGAAACGTCTCTGCAGCGATAAGCCAGCTCAACCTGACTTTCAAGAACGTAATCAACGGCATAAGTCACCAGCAGCGGTCCATCGAGGAGATATCGAGGGCAGTGAAGACCGCCTCGGGCGCACAGCTCCAGACGATTACGAATACCGAGAAGCTCCTCTCACTGTCGAACGACAATGTATCCGCCCTCCTTGAGATGAGGGCGGCCTCTGAGGAGATAGCGGCCAACATAAGCAGTCTCAACAGGAACATCAGCGCTTCATACTCCACGCTGGCGGGCCTTACACGGTCGGCTCAGGAAGTGGCCTCCATGGCGGACAATGCCACGTCGGCGGTCCAGCAGGCCTCGACCTCCATTGAAGAGATCAACGCCTCGGTCAAGGAAGTGGAAAAGACCATAAAAGAGTCCGCGGAACTGAGCCATCAGACTACGAACATCATTGCGGAGAAAGGAATGCTCTCGGTTGTGGATGCCATCGAGGGGATGGAGAGGATCGAAGACTCCGTGAACTCTCTCTCCGAGGCGATCAAGAGACTCGGCAGGAGATCGAGGGACATAGAGAAGATCCTATCCGTCATCAAGGATGTTACGGAGCAGACGGGCATGCTCAGCCTGAACGCACAGATACTCGCTGTACAGGCGGGAGAGCACGGAAAGAGTTTCTCCGTGGTGGCGGATGAAATGCGGAGCCTGTCGGAGAAGACCGCGGTGTCCACGCACGACATCGCAATCATAGTCTCCACCCTCCAGAAGGAGATACGAGAGGCCATGGAGAGTACGATGGAGACCGTCAGGATGGTTGAAGAGGGGAATCATATAGTCCTCAAGACCGGCGATACCCTGAGGGAGATACTGCACGCCTCCCAGAAGTCCACAAGCATGGCTGAAAGCATCGAACGGGCGGTCGTGCAGCAGGCAAAGGGCCTGGAACTCATAGTCAACGCCATAGAGCACATAAAGGGCATGATCATCGATGTAAACAGGACGACCGAGGAACAGGAGCAGGGCACGGCGTCACTGCTTGAGAGCATAAGCTCGATCAAGGAATCCATGGAGGCCGCAAGGAACGCCACGGACGAGCAGGCGGAGAGCACGAGGTTCATTACGGATAACATCGAGCTCGCAAACGAGAAGACGGCCGAGATAGCAAGGGCCTCGGCCGAGCAGCAGGAGGTCAACAAGAGGATAATAGAGGCGATGGAAGAGGTCATGGTTATAGGGAAGGAGACGGCGAGAAACGTCAAGGAGGTCTCCCTCTTCATCTCGTCGCTGCACAACGAAGTTGAAGTATTGAGAAAGGAAGTCGAGCTCTTCAGGACGAGCACTGCATGAAATACGCCATCTTCGAGATCGCCGGCGAGAGTTTCGGCATAGGAATCGACCGGGTCGTCGAAATACTGAAGTATCAGGACCTTCACAGGATTCCGGAACTCCCGGATTTCGTCTCCGGCGTGATAAACGTAAGGGGGGAAGTCGTTCCCGTCATAGACATGAGGTTGAGGTTCGGAATAGCCGAAGAAGCCCGGCGGCACAGGATCATTCTCGTCAGGATGGAAGGCGACAAGGTCGGTCTGGTTGTGGATGACGTGACGGACATAGTGGAGATACCGGAGGACGGCATATCGAGTCCCCCGAAGCTGTTCAAAGGATTCAGGGCGGAGTTCATGAAAGGACTGTGTCAAGGGCGCTCCGACAGCGGTACAGGGCCTGCCGGCAACGGCAAGGTGATAATAATACTGGATATGGAACGGATCCTGACAAGCAGCGAAAAGATCATGTTGAGCACTTCGAGGAAGAAACTGATTACTCACGGGAGGAGACGTGTCAGCAGAAGAGTCCAGGAAGGCCAGGAATAAAGACATCGAGCTGAAGCGGCGGAAGATACTCGCTTCAAAGGGCGTACCCGAAGCCCTGGGCTACGTCATGGATTCCTTCAAAGACGACAGCTGGCGTGTGAGAAAGACCGCCCTCGATGTCCTGATCGAGGGGTTCAGTCCGGACGCCTACGTCAAAGACCTGATCGGACTGCTCCATGTCGAGGACAATGCGGGTGCACGCAATACCGCCATAGAGGCCCTCGTCAGACTCGGGAAAAAAGCGGTTCCCGATCTCACCGCCGCCTTTGAGACCGACAATCCAGGCGTGAGAAAATTCATAATCGATGTCCTGGGTGTCATAGGCGGGAAAGAGGTCGTCCCATTGTTCCTGAAGGCCATAAGGGATGAGGACGACAACGTCAGGGCCTCGGCCGTAGAGTATCTCGGAAGGCTCAAGGAGCCGTCAGTGATAGACTCTCTGGTGGAGATCATCGAGACCGGAAAGCTCTGGACGGCCTATCCCGCGGTGAACGCCCTGGGAAAGATCGGCGACACAAGGGCCTTGCCCCACCTGTTGAAGGCACTCCGGAACAGTCTTCTTACAGAGCCGGCCCTCAAGGCACTGTCAGAGTTTTCAGTCCCGGAGACGCTGAAGGAGATAATACCCCTGCTCCGAAGCCGGAGACGATCCACCGTAGAGGAGACGATCAAGACCATCGAGAGGTTCTATCAGGCCGGTGTGCCCGAGGAATTCATATCCAAACAACTGCACGAGATACTCGGAGACGATGCCTGTGAAATATTCGAGAGGCACATAAGCCACAAAAACAAGGAAGTGAAGGGCTCTGCAATCCTCCTTCTCGGTCTCCTGTGCGATCACCGGGCATTGGGACCGCTTCTCGAGCTCTCCGAAGACGAATCCTCCATGGATGCGGTCAAGCGTTCGATGGTCTTCATAGGCCGGCGGAACCCCCACTACCTCATTCCGCTGACAAGGACGGGGGCCCCCGAAAGGCGGAGGCTGATAGTCGAGGTCATGTCCGAGCTCGAAGACCCTCTCTTCCGTGACACACTCATGGTCTTGCTCAAGGACGACGACGGGCATGTGAAAGCGCATGCTGCAAGGGGACTGGGCAGGATAGGGGACAGGAGGGCCGCAGAAGAGATATTTCATCTCCTTTCACATCCATATCCCGACGTACAGGACGCTGCCGTAGCGGCACTGACCGAGTTGAGCGCATTCCTCGACGTCTCCGAACTGATCGACAAGCTCAAGTCTCCCGATGTGCTCTTGAGGAAAAACACAGCCCTGATTCTGGGTAATATCAGGGCCGTCGAGTCTCTCGAAAAACTCGGTTTTGCACTCAAGGATGAAGCAGAAGAGGTACGGAAGGCCGCGGTTGTCTCGATATCCATGATCGGAACCGAAAATGCCGCCAGGTACCTCCATACGGCTCTCACTGATGAATCCGCCGAGATACGTGCCATAGCCACGGAAAGCCTCTCGCTCTGTGACGACGGTCCCGAGGTCCTGAGCTCCGTCATAATAATGACGAGAGATCCCGACGAGGGGGTCAGGGCATCGGCAGCCAAGGCACTTTCCAGATACCATAACGAGTCGTCTCTCAGAACACTGCTGGGATTGTTGAGAGACGGCAACGGCTTTGTCGTGACTCAGGCCATGGAGTCGCTGAGCCTCTTCAGCCACAGCACGGAGGCCCGGGAGGCACTGGTCAGGTTGAGCCTTTCGGATGACAGCGAGATCCGCAGGACGGCAATCCTGTCACTGTCATCGTTTCATGACGTGGAAGACCTGCTGGAAACCCATCTCTCCAGCAGCGACTGGGCAACGAGGCTTGCCGCCGTGCAGGCACTGTCACGGATAGGTTCCCGAAAATCGCGGGCAGGGCTGGAGGGGATCTACGACGTCGAGACCGACCCTACTGTCAGGAGGGCCATCGAGGTGGCTTTAGGTGTTTGACAGGAGAGAGAACACCGTCCTCTCCGAGGATGTATTCAGGCTCCTCAGGGAGCTGATACGGGACTACTGCGGCATATACTTCGATGACAACTCGAGGTACCTTCTCGAAAAACGCCTGTCGGCGAGACTCAGGGCGAACAACATAAGCAACTTCCGTGACTACTACAGGTACCTCCTCTATGACGGAAACCGCGAAAACGAACTCGCCGAGATAATGGACGTGCTCACGGTGAACGAGACCTACTTCTTCAGGGAGAAGAACCAGCTCCTCTCTTTCAGCGAGGAGATACTTCCCGAACTGAGGAGGAAAAACAGGCATACGGGAAAGCTGAGGATATGGTCGGCAGGTTGTTCAACAGGTGAAGAGCCGTATACCATAGGCATACTGATACTCGAAAGCAACCTGTTCAACGGATGGGACGTCGAGATCATAGGAAGCGACATCAACAGAAGGGTGCTACAGACCGCAAGAAGGGGGGTTTACAGGCAGAACTCCTTCAGGTGCATTGACAGTTACTACCTGGACAAGTACTTCGAACCCCTTGAGGACGGCTCCTTCAGAATAACGGACAAGGTGAAAAGACTCCTCAGTTTCGGATATCTCAACCTGCTCGACCCTGTAAAGATGCGTTTCATGGGAAAGACCGACGTGGTCTTCTGCAGAAACGCACTGATATATTTCGACATGCAATCACGAAGGAAGGTGGTTGACGGTTTTTACAACGTATTGGCCGAAGGGGGATACCTGCTCCTGGGACACGCGGAGTCGCTGATAAACATGTCGACCGCCTTTGCACTCAAGCACCTAAAGCGAGACCTCGTATACCAGAAACCCGAAACGTCGTCACAGGGGGCCGTACAATGCCGGAAAGGATAAAGGTCCTGGTTGTCGATGACTCCGCCTTCAGCAGGCAGACGATCAAGAACATGCTGCTGAAGGCTCCGGTGGTCGATGTGGTGGGGGTCGCCGTGGACGGGATCGACGCAATAAGAAAGACCCTCCGTTACAGGCCGGACATAATAACTCTCGACGTCGAGATGCCGAAGATGGACGGGTTCAGCTTCCTGCGGTGGCTTATGAGGGAACGTCCAACGCCCGTAATAATGGTCAGCTCACACTCGGACAGCAAGACCGTGTTCAAGGCACTGGAGCTGGGAGCCGTCGATTTCATCGCCAAGCCGACCAAACGGGCTTCCTTCGAGCTTCAGAAGATCGAGAACGACCTGCTGTCAAAGGTCCGCAACATAGATGCCTCCTCTCTGCACAGGCTCAGCAGGAACCTCAGATCCGTATCCGCGATGAGAGAGGCGGAGAGGCTTCCGGCGCCGCCAGGAAAACATCCGGACGGGATTGTGGCCATAGGCGCCTCCACGGGCGGTCCCCAGGCGCTTCAGCTGATTCTGACGGCGATACCCGGAAACTTTCCCGTGCCGATCGTGATAAGCCAGCACATGCCGAGGGGGTTCACGGCCTCGTTCTCGGAGAGGCTTAACAGGCTTGCTGAAATACGGGTCAAGGAGGCCGAAGACGATGAGCCTATCGAGCCCGGAGAGGCGCTGATATGTCCGGGCGGTCACCATCTGCAGTTCAGAAAGAGGGGGGAGCGGGTCTTTACCAGGATCAGGGACGCAGATGAAAACGACCGCTACGTGCCCTCTATAGACCTCATGATGGAATCCGCAGCTGAAATATTCAACGGGATGACCCTCGGCATCGTACTGACCGGAATGGGGAATGACGGGGCAAAGGGGATGCTGGAAATTTTCAGGCAAGGCGGTTATACTATTACCGAGTCTGAAGAAACGGCCGTTGTTTTCGGCATGCCCCACGAGGTCATTAAAGCAGGAGCAGCACGAAAGGTCCTGCCGCTCAAGGCGGTTCCCTCTGAACTTATACACGTAGTGATGCGGGAACAGTAGCACCGCCGTTCGAGGCACGAGACGAAAACCGAGCCGGAGACAAATGGACAAGAAACGCGGGATACTGAAAAAAGCCGATGAGTTCCTGCAGATTTTCAAGCAGGGAGAGGAGTTCACCAGGAACCTCCTGAGCGAGAACGAACGTCTCCGGTTCCGGATCGCGGAGCTGGAGGAAGCCCGTACGCAGGACCTGAATGCGGCAAAGATACGCCATTATGAAGAACACATACGCATGCTGAAAGACGAGCTGGAGTCCCTGAAGGAACGATTCAAGAGGGTCGAGACCGAGAACAGGAACTTCGAGCAGAAGTACCTGCTCGTCGCCGAGGAAAACAACAACCTCGCAAACCTATATGTCGCAAGCTACCAGCTGCACTCCACACTCGATTACGAAGAGGTCATAAAGATAGTCGTGGAGATCATCATCAACCTTATAGGGGCGGAAAGGTTCGCCGTCATGCTGATGGATGAAAGGCTCGAAAAGCTGGTACCGATAGCCTCAGAGGGCATAAGCACAGCCGCGATAGCAGGGGTGTTCCCTGAAGACGGTATCATAGGGACGGTACTGAAGGAGGGTGAGAGTTATTTTTCGGAAGAACCTCTACAGGAAGGCTCGGATGATCCCGCAAGTCCTTCGGTATGCATACCCCTGAAGATCAAGGAGCATGTGATCGGTGTGATTGCAATCTACTCGTTTCTCGTCCAGAAGAGGAGCTTTTCCAATGTCGATTACGAGCTCTTCAATCTCCTGGCAGGCCATGCAGCCACCGCCATATTTTCATCAAGGCTCTACACACGCTCTGAGAGGGAGTTCAGAACCATCCAGAACTTCCTGGAACTTCTGAAGGGAAAATCCAAGCAATGAAGGAGGGATCATGCCAACCATCCTGGTAGTCGAGGATTCACCCACGATGAGACAGCTCATAAGCTTCGCAATGCGCCGGATCCCTGGATCGAGGGTTATCGAGGCCACCGACGGTGTCGATGCCCTGAAGAAGCTCTCATCGGAGAAGGCTGACATCATCCTTGCCGATATAAACATGCCCGTAATGGACGGGCTGAAGCTGGTGAGTCTGGTAAGGGGCAATTCGGCATACAAGGACATCCCCATAATCATAATCACCACGGAAGGAGCTGAGGAAGACAGAAAAAAGGCGATGGCCATGGGAGCCGACGCCTACCTGCCGAAACCGATACAGACCCAGGAGCTCATCAGGCTCGTAACACAGCAGCTCAGCAAGCGGTAGTCTCGACCGTATCGGCGTAACGTCCCCTCAACTGACCGCATGCAGCCAGTATATCCCTCCCCTTGCTCTTTCTGACAACGGCTGTAATGCCGCGTGCCTGCAGCAGATCCCTGAAGGCCGCAACAACCCTCTCGGGGGGTCTTCCGAGTTCGATTTCCTTGATGGGATTGAACGGAATCAGGTTGACCTTAGAGGGGATCCCCCTCAGGAGGCCCGCCAACCTATCGGCATCGTCGGCTGAGTCGTTGAGTCCATCAAACAGGACATACTCGAAGGTTATTCTCCTGCGAGGCTCAAGCGGATAGCGCCTGCATGCATCGAGGAGCCTCCCGATGGGATAACGCCTGTTGACCGGCATCAGAGAGGTTCTCAGGTCATCCGTTGTGGCATTCAGCGAGACGGCGAGGTTCACGGCCGGGCTCGAGGCCGACAGTCTCTCGATTCCCGGCACCACACCGGACGTGGAGACCGTGATACGCCTCTTGGATATCTTCAACAGGGAGTTCATCCTCCTGAGCGCTTCGGTGACACTGTCGAGATTGTTCAAGGGCTCGCCCATTCCCATGAAGACGACATTCGTCACGACGCGCGGTTCGATCAGTCGCTGTACCGCTATCACCTGGTCCACTATCTCATAGGCGCTCAGGTCCCTGACGAAGCCGGTCCTGCCAGTGAGACAGAACCTGCAGCTCATCGTGCAGCCGACCTGTGAAGAGACACAGATGGTCGTCCTGCCACCGTCGGGTATCAACACTGTCTCTATGGTCTCGCCGTCGTCGAGACCGAAGAGGTATTTCTCCGTACCATCAACAGAGATGCTGCGGTCGAGGAGCTTCAGGTTGCCTATGTAGGCCGTCTTGGAGAGCATCTCCCTGAGGGGCTTCGACAGGACCGTAATGTCATGTATACGGATGGCCCTCTTTTCGTATATCCAGTGAAGGAGTTGTTTCGTCCTGAACGGCGGAAGACCGAAGGAGAGCAGAAACGCGTTGAGTTCATCCTCTGAAAGCGCCTTGAGATTCACCATGGTCGCCGCTCAACCGTCACTCGACTCCTACGTCCCCATCTCCCAGCTGTGGAGGTAACGGTTCTGTTCCCGGGTAAGCTTATCTATAACCACACCCATCGACTTCAGTTTCAGCGATGCAATCTTCCTGTCTATCTCCTCGGGGACGCCGTAGACCCGGTTCTGAAGCTTCCCGCGGTTTTTCACCACGTACTGCGCGCACAGGGCTTGATTGGCAAAACTCATGTCCATCACGGCAGAGGGGTGACCTTCGGCGGCGGCAAGGTTGATGAGCCTTCCCTCCCCAAGGACGTATATGCGCCTGCCGTTCTTCAGGGTGAACTCCTGGACGAACTCCCTCGTCGTCCGTGACGACACTGCAAGGGACTTCAACCCCTCGATGTCTATCTCGACATTGAAGTGCCCCGAGTTGCACACGATCGCACCGTCCTTCATAACCTTGAAGCAGTCCTTTGATATCACGTTTATGTCCCCGGTAACCGTGACGAATATGTCACCTATGCGTGAGGCCTCCTTTATGGTCATCACCTCGTAGCCGTCCATGATGGCCTCGAGCGCCTTGAGCGGGTCAACCTCGGTCACTACGACCCTTGCGCCCATCCCCCTGGCCCTCATCGCAACACCCCTTCCGCACCAGCCGTATCCGCTGACAACGAATATCGATCCTGATATCAGCCTGTTGGTGGAGCGAAGGATTCCGTCTATAGTGCTCTGTCCCGTACCATAGCGGTTGTCGAACAGGTATTTCGTATAGGCGTCGTTGACCGCAATGATGGGATACTTAAGGACGCCCTTTTCAGCCATCGCCCTCAGCCTGATGACACCCGTGGTCGTCTCTTCCGTTCCCCCGATGAGGTTGGCCGTCTTGTCTTTCTCTGACGTATGCAGCGTGGATACGAGGTCGGCCCCGTCGTCCATGGTTATATGGGGCTTGATCGACAATACGGAGCGTATATGGCTGTAATACCTGCGGTTGTCTTCACCCTTCACTGCAAAGACCGGGATCTTGGAATACTTCACGAGTGCTGCGGCGACGTCGTCCTGGGTACTGAGCGGGTTCGATGCACACAGGACGACCTTGGCACCGCCGGCCTTGAGTGTATCCATCAGGGTTGCCGTCTCCGTCGTAACATGAAGGCATGCGGCTATCGATATGCCCTTGAGCGGTTTCTCGTCGTTGAACTGCTCCCTGATCTTCCTGAGCACGGGCATCTCCATCTCCGCCCATTCGATTCTCAATCTGCCCTGCTTTGCAAGCTTCAAGTCCTTCACATCGTGCTTAAGCATCTCTCTCTCCCTTCTTAAACACAGTTTACTGCCAGTGCCGCCGTTGCGTCCTAAAGCCCCGCATCCCTCCTCAGGGTCTCGGCACGATCGGTCCTCTCCCAGGTGAAGTCTTCGTCGTTGCGTCCGAAATGACCGTAGACAGCGGTCTTCTTGTAGATGGGCCGCCTGAGGTCGAGGGTCTCCATGATGCCCTTGGGGGTCAGGTCGAAGTTCTTCCTCACGAGTTTGACGATCTCCTGGTAGGGAATCTTCTCCGTACCGAAGGAATCGACGAGTATCGACACGGGCTCGGGAATACCGATGGCGTAGGCGATCTGAACCTCCGCCCTGTCGGCAAGACCCGCAGCCACTATGTTCTTTGCAATATAGCGCGCCATGTAAGCCCCTGAACGGTCAACCTTTGTGGGGTCCTTGCCCGAGAAGCATCCGCCCCCGTGCCTGGAGACTCCTCCGTAGGTGTCAACGATTATCTTTCTGCCGGTCAGTCCCGTATCGCCCATCGGACCGCCGACAACAAACCTGCCGGTTGGATTTATATGATATTTCACGTTCTCCTCGTCGAGGAGTTCGTTCGGGACGACAGGTTTTATCACTTTCTCGATCACGTCTTCCCTTATCTCCTTGAGCGTCACGTCAGGGTTGTGTTGCGCTGATACCACTATGGAATCGATCCTGTAAGGCTTGCCGTCCCTGTATTCAACGGTAACCTGGGTCTTGCCGTCGGGTCTGAGGTAGCCGAGGATGTCCTTCCTCCTGACCTCCGAGAGCCTTATTGCGAACTTGTGGGCCAGAATGATGGGAAGCGGCATCAGCTCAGGCGTTTCATTGCACGCAAAGCCAAACATGAGGCCCTGATCTCCAGCGCCTCCGGTATCAACTCCCATGGCTATGTCACCCGACTGACGGTCGATCGCTGTCACCACGGCACAGGTCTCGTAATCAAAACCGTACTTCGCCCTCGTATATCCGATATCCCTTATGGTCTCCCTGACAAGCTCGGGAATGTGCACATAGCAGCTCGTGGTTATCTCCCCGGAGACGAATACGAGACCGGTGGTCGTAAGCGTCTCGCAGGCAACCCTTCCGTAGGGGTCCTCTGCGAGTATGGCGTCCAAGATCGCATCCGATATCTGGTCGGCAATCTTGTCGGGATGACCCTCGGTTACTGATTCCGAAGTAAAAAAGTAGTTCTTTCTCGGCATAGCCTCACCTCCCTGATGAAAATATTGGTCTAAATATATTAAACGTTTAAGCTTAAAAATTAAAAGGGAACCCGTGTTTCTGCATCACGGCATCCCGGGGCCGCAACATATTCAAATATTATTATATTATTATATAAGCACGGTTTGTCAAGAACAAAATCACAGCCCCTCCAGGCGCGCCGACCCGGGAAAACCGGCTACCTGAAGCAGCCGGAGCCCTGCATAACCGACGGTCAAGAACGGATCGGAGGAAAGGGGTCAAGTATATCATGCAATTTATGTTATCATTAAAATATATATGCCGGCGCCGACTCGCAGTTGCTCCGGGTCCGGGGCGATGAGCCAGCAAACATCGGTTATTAAAAGTGATCATGAAACCAGGAGGGACGGTCAATGAAGAATTCCATAAAAAAGATCCTCATGGCGCACGACGGCTCCAAAGACTCGAACAAGGCCCTCAAGATAGCCGTTGAGATAGCATTGAGGTTCGACTCAGCGCTCTATGTCCTCTCGGTTGTTCCGGAGCTGTATCTTACGGAACTGACGGACTTCGACAGACAGAGGATAACAGAGGCCCTGACCGAGGAAACCAACAAGACGATGGAGAAGGTAAGGACCTCCCTCGCATCTCATCCCATAGAACACAAGACCCTTGTCAGGCAGGGTGACCCTGCCGAGACGATACTCGACACTGCCAGAAAAATGAAGGTCAGTCTCATTGTAACAGGCTCCCATGGACGTCACGGAGCCACGAAATTCCTCCTCGGCAGTGTATCCTCGAAAGTCCTCGACCACGCACATTGCCCTGTGCTCGTGGTGAAATAGAAACAATGTATACGGAGGAAGCCACCGATGAACATTCTTGTAGTCGAAGACGAGGAAAACGTAGCTTCTTTCATAAAGACAGGGCTGGAAGAAGAGTCTCATAGCGTCGACATCGCGGCCAACGGAAAAGACGGTTTCCTGCTGGCATCCGCAAAGGACTACAACCTCATCATACTCGATGTAATGCTGCCCGAGATCGACGGGCTCGACCTCTGCAGGCTGCTCAGGATGAAGGGGATCCATACGCCCGTTCTCATGCTGACGGCCAAGGACACCGTTGAAGACAAGGTGAAGGGACTCGACAGCGGAGCAGACGACTACCTCACGAAGCCCTTCTCCTTTGAAGAGCTTCTGGCCCGATTGAGGGCCCTCTCGAGGAGGAGACAGTTCCCCGTCGAGCCGCTCCGTTGTGCTGACCTCAAGATCGACCCCATAACCCGAAAGGTCACGAGGTCGGACAGGGAGATCTACCTGAGACCGAAGGAGTTCGCACTGCTGGAGTACCTGTTGAAGAACAAGAACAAGGCTCTTACACGGACCCAGATACTCCAGAATGTCTGGGGATACAACTTCGACCCCAACACAAACGTCGTCGACGTCCACATAAACTTCCTCAGGGACAAGATAGACCGTGACTTTTCAAAGAAACTCATTCACACCGTGCGCGGCATAGGCTATGTTATCAGGGAAGATGACAATAACATTCAGGCATAAACTCACCTTCATCTATTCCTTCGTAACCCTCTCTCTCTTGCTCGTATTCGCATCCGCCGTTTATTTCTCTTTCAGGAACAGCCTCGTCAGCGACATAGACGGCCTCCTACTGGCCGAGGCCCGTATCGCCGCCGCGGAGGGGATAGCCGACGGCTCCAGTGGAGAGATCGAGAAGGTGATGATAAAGAAGACGGGAAACGAGTATGTCCAGGTCTCGAACATCCGCGGCGACATATCGATCACATCGCTGAGGTCCGGAACCCTCAGCTGGCCCATAAAGCTCCCCCTTATAGAGAAGGCCTTCAACGGGGTGTATTCCTTCGACACCGTCTCTTTCAGGGGGGAACCCTACAGAATCCTGCACTTTCCGGTCGACAAGAGCAGGATTCTCAGGCTCGGGTATTCTCTGCAGAAAGTGGACGCCGAACTGAGAGAGCTCAGGAAACTCTTCTTCTCCCTCCTTCCGTTCATACTGATAACCGTGGTCGTCTTCGGGTACAACATTGCCGGCAGGACCATTCTTCCCGTGGTCAGGCTGACGGAGACGGCGGACAAGATAAAGAAGGGCGACCTCAAGGAGAGGATACAGCTGGACTATCCGGGCCTCGAGATAAGGAACCTCGTACGCGTCTTCAATGACATGCTCGACAGTATCCAGAGGCACGTCGAGGGACACAAACGGTTCACATCCGACGTCTCTCACGAAATCCGCTCTCCCCTGACCGCACTGAAGGGCAGCATAGAAGTGACGCTCAGACGGAGACGCAAACCCGAAGAGTACGAGGAGGTACTGAAGAAGAACCTTTTTGAAGTGAACAGGCTTCACAAGATCAGCGACAACCTCCTACTCCTTGCGAGGGCGGACCACGACATCATCGAGCTGAGAAACTCTTGGGTCGACATAAATGAACTGCTCGGTCTCATTGTGGAGAGGCACAGGAACAAGATCCTCGAAAAATCACTGAGCGTGATGGAAGAATATCAGGAACCCCTCGAGTTCCTGTGCGACAGGGACCTCCTTGACGAGGCACTGTCGAACCTGTTCGACAATGCCCTGAAGTACACACCTGACAACGGCACCATAACCGTAAAGACCGAACAGTCTTTCAACGGGATAACCGTCTCCTTCCACGACACGGGCCCGGGAATTCCCGAGAGGGACCGGGAGAGGGTCTTCGAGAGGTTCTACCGCGTGGACAAGACGAGGTCCCGCCTGTCCGGCGGCTCGGGGCTCGGACTTGCCATAACGAAGTGGATCATAGAAACCCACGGGGGAAGCATTTCCGTGAAGAATCACGACGACGGGGGAGCAATCTTCACGATAACACTGCCGGTTGACGATGCATGACGAAACCCGCGCCCGGCCTCTATGCCGGAACAACGAGACGGGGTTTCAGCCGTGACCAAGGTCCTCATCAGGGATATGACGGTCTCCGACCTCGCTGAGGTGACCGCAATAGAAAACGAGTCCTTCTCGACCCCGTGGTCAGAGGCTTCCTTCCTTTCGGAACTCGACAACCCGGGCTCTGTCTGTCTGGTAGCCCTGGCAAACGGTTCACTGATAGGCTACGTATGTGCATCGTGCATATTCGACGAAGGACACATCCTGAACCTTGCCGTCCGGCCCGACTGCAGGAGGAGGGGCGTGGGAAGGATGCTGGTCCTCACCGTCTTGAGAAGGCTGCGGGAGATCGGCTGCAAAAAGGTGTTTCTTGAAGTCAGGACGTCCAACACCGCTGCAATTGGACTGTATGAGTCCATAGGCTTCAGGATGCTGGGTCTGAGACGGGGCTACTACCACTTTCCGAAAGAAGACGCAGTGGTAATGGTACTGAACCTGCAACAAACTACACTCTCTTGAGAAACCCCATGCTCCGCAGCACGTCATCGATGGTGTGGGTCTCCACCGTAGTGACGAACCCGTCTGCACCAATGGCCTCCAATCCGTCAAAGAGCGCCCTGAAGTCGAAGACACCGTCGTCCGGGGGCATGTGAGAATCCCTGGTGCCGTTGTTGTCATGTATGTGAAGTTCCAGAAGGTAGGGACCGATGATTCCCAGCCACTCACCAAGCGGTATGACAGAGAAGAGATTGAAGTGACCCGAGTCAAAACACAAACCGAAGTGCCCGGAGCTTACGGCCTCTGCCAGCATCCTGAGATTGCCGGGCTCTTCCTCGAAGATGTTCTCGATGGCTATGTTTATGCCCAGAGACTCGGCCTGTGTCACGACCGGCTCCCAGGTCCTCAGGCTGTTATCCAGCCACACACGGGGATTATGCTCGTACTTCCACTTCTCGTACCCTGAATGAAACACCACGGTTCCGGCCTTGAGCAGCCCGGCTATGTCGAGAGTCCGGGAAAACCTCTCCGTCGTAACCCTTCGTATCAGGGGATCGACCGCGCCGGGGGAAAGGTCCATGAAGGGGCCGTGGACCGTCAAGGACGGCTCATGGTCGAGAGAGCTCAGCAGGGCGTCTATGGAGGATTCGGTTATCTCCTCGAGGCCTTCAGAGCTGAGATAGACCTCGAGGTTCAGCCGCTGCTCGTTTATAAAGGGCAGATATTCCCTTATCCTGGCGTAAGGGACGTGGAAGTGAACGGTGGAATTAAACCTTTGTAGCCTCAGTTTTGCTGTCCTTCTTCTTTTCCTGTCCCTTGTCCGATGACCCCTTCTTCTCTTCCGCCATGGCCTTCTTCCTCTCAGGAGAGGGATAATCAGTCACATACCATCCCGTGCCCTTGAGAACAAAGGACGTGGACGAGATCAGCTTCTTGAGTTCCCCACCGCACTCAGGGCATGTGCTGAGGGGTGCATCGCTGAACTTCTGGACCGCCTCGAGCTGCTTCTCACATTTCAGACAGAGATACTCATAGATGGGCATGACTGTCACCTCCTGCTGAAGTATCCTGTATAATATAATAAATCGTCGGTTTTTCTGTCAATTCCAGCTTGACCAATTCCGCGCCTGATTGTATACTTAATAGACGACGGGAGCCCGCAACAAGAGACCCAGAGGGACCGAGGCACCTGAAACACCCAAGAACAACAGCACAGGACAGGGAGGATTCCGATGTCAGACTTTTACCAGACCGGGCTGATCGCCACCTTCCACAAGCTCGGGCCATTGAACCTTGAGAAACTGGAGGCCGAGCTGCTGTGGCACAGCCAGGACAGGCCCATAGCACTTGTACTTCCGTCCCTCTTCTCCGAGATCGAGGGCGAAGCCCTCAACTCCATAATAAGGGAGCTGAAAGAGGTAAGATATATAGCTGAAGTCGTCGTCACGCTCGGCCCGTGCACCAAGGAGGAGTTTCAACAGGCGAAGGAGTTCTTCTCCGTCCTGCCTCAGAAGACGACCCTCATCTGGAACAACGGCGAAAGGGTGTCCGACGTCTACAGGGATATCGAGGAGGCGAGGCTGCCGCTCGGTGAGCCCGGCAAAGGCAAGTCGGCCTGGATGGCCTACGGTTATGTGCTCGCCAGAAGGGAACCGAGGGTGATCGTCCTGCACGACTGTGACATAGTCACCTACAGGAGGGACCTCCTCGCAAGACTCTGCTATCCTGTCGTGAATCCGAACCTCGACTACGAATTCTGCAAGGGCTACTACAGCCGCGTGACTGACAGGCTGCATGGAAGGGTCACGAGGCTTCTCGTATTTCCGCTGATAAGGGCGCTCCAGAAGATCATCGGGTTCACCCCCCTGCTCGTGTACTTCGACAGCTTCAGGTATCCTCTTGCAGGAGAGTTTTCCATGAACGTCGAACTTGCAAGGGTGATCAGGATTCCCGCCGACTGGGGACTCGAGGTCGGCGTGCTGGCGGAAGTGCACCGGAACTCTGCAACCAGAAGGATCTGCCAGGTCGACATCGCTGAAAACTATGAACACAAGCATCAGGAGCTCTCTCCCGACGATGCCTCGAAGGGACTGATGAAGATGTGCATCGATATCTGCAAGTCCCTCTTCAGGACCTTGGCTTCCGAGGGTGTCGTATTCTCGGAGGGGTTCTTCAAGGCGCTGATAGCCACATACGTCCGTACGGCACAGGACATGCTGAAGAGGTTCGAGGACGATGCTGCGATAAACGGCCTGTTCTTCGACCGTCACGCCGAGAGCCTCGCCGTGGAGACGTTCACAAACGGCATAAAGATCGCCGCAGAAATCATCATGAAGGATCCCCTCGGTGTTCCGTTGATACCGAGCTGGGACAGGGTTACATCCGCTATTCCGGACATACTGAACAAGCTGAAGGAGGCGGTGGAGGAAGACAATAAACTTTGAACCCGGAGAGAGATCCGGAACCGGAAGGGAGGGACCATGAATGCAGTACAGACCGCGATCAAGATGGAGGAGGACGCCATAAGGTTCTATTCGGAGGCGTCCGAAAGGACAAAGCATCCGTTCGGGAAGAAGATGTTTCAGTCGTTTTCCCTGGACGAAAAGAGACACCTCGAAATGCTCACGGACATCCTCAAGGGACTCGACATCGAGATCAGGGAGGGGCGACCTGAAGAGACCGTGAAGTCGATATTCGAAACCCTCAAGTCAGAGATGATGGAAAGGGTCGAAGCCACGACCGATGAGATAAACGCGCTGAAGGTGGCACTCGACATGGAAAGAAACGGGTACGAATACTATAAGGAGACGGCTGCGGGCACGTCCGACGAAAGAGAGAAGGCACTGTTTCTGCGGCTGGCAAAAGAGGAGGAGAAACACTACAACATACTCCAGAACACCTATGCCTTTCTCACTGACACCGGCAACTGGTTCATGTGGGAAGAACACGCCATCGTCGACGGCGGCACCCCGTGGGCGTGAGCAGCTCTGAACGGAGGAGATTTCGGTCACTTGATGACTACGCCCGCCTGACCAGGTCCGGGAGCGCTCACTTCCAAGCGAGGGGCTGAAGGTGAGCCTGCCGCCCCCTGGTCATGTACGGGGCGGACCTATTTCAGCCCGAGCACATCGAGCATGTCGTAGAGACCGGCACCGCGGCCGTAGACCCACAGGGCGGCCCTGACCGCACCTGCCGCAAAGGTATCCCTGCTCGATGCCCTGTGGACGACCTCGATCCTCTCACCCGTGCCGGCAAACATGACGGTATGCTCTCCCACGATGTCACCGCCACGGATGGTCTGAATGCCTATCTCCTTTCTGCCCCTCTCGCCTATCAATCCCTTTCTCGCATATATGGCGACCTCGTCGAGGTTTCTGCCGAGGGCCTCGGCCACGACCTGGGCCAGCTTGATGGCGGTACCGCTCGGGGCATCCTTCTTCATCCTGTGATGCGCCTCTATTATCTCTATGTCATAGTCATCCCCGAGAACCTTGGCGATGTCCCCGAGGACCTTGAAGAGCAGGTTCACCCCGACAGACATGTTGGGGGCCATGACACAGGGGATGTTACGCGTAAGCGCACTGATCTCCTGGAGATCCTCCTTGCTGAACCCCGTCGTCCCTATGACGATGGCCTTTCCCTTCTCCGACACGACCCTCAGGTTATGAATCGTTGACCCGACCGATGTGAAGTCGATCACCACATCGGTACCGTCTATAACCTCCTCGATCCTGTCACCGATCAGGATACCGGTCTCCCCCCTGCCGATGATCGGACCGATATCCTGACCGACCTTCTCATGCCCCTTGCTTTCAAGCACACCCGAGAGGTTTATCTCCGGATGCTCGATGCAAAGGGCCGTAATCCTGCTCCCCATTCTTCCGGCAGCCCCGGCAACCGTTACATTTATCATGGCATTCCTCCTTCGTCGAAATCAGGTCAACTATCATAACAAATATCCATTTATCATGAAAAGCTCTGCACGGAGGCATAAAACTTCGCGACGGTTAATGTTAAAATACCGGAATGACCGAGAAGAAAAGACCCTTTCCAGCCCTGTACGTAAAGGACTTCAGGCTCTTCTGGACCGCTCAGGTGATATCCCTTTCCGGGTCCTGGATGCACCAGATGGCACAGGGATGGCTGATATACCAGCTGACGCGGTCCCCGCTCTATCTCGGAATAGCCGGGGCGGCACTGTCGCTGCCCGTGCTCGTCTTCACGCTGTTTGGAGGGATACTGGCCGACAGGTACTCCAAGAGGAATATCCTGATCGTTACACAGACCCTCAGCATACTTCCTCCCCTGATACTCGGGACCCTGACCTATACGGGAGCGGTGAACGTCTGGCACGCAATCATCACAGCCTTTGTCCTGGGCACCATCAACGCCTTCGACATCCCTGCCAGACAGTCCTTTCTGATAGAGATGGTCGGCAGGGGAAACCTCCTCAACGCCATAGCCCTCAGCTCTGCGGCATTCAACGGCGCACGGGCGCTCGGCCCCCTAGCCGCGGGCCTCATAATCTCATGGGCCGGTCTCCCCGCATGTTTCTTTATAAACGCCCTCAGCTTCATACCCGTAATCCTCGTGCTGAACATGATGTCGATAAAGGGGACCGTCCGCACAGGCAGCTCGAAAGGCTTCTTCAGTGAATTCAAGGAAGGAATACACTTCATTCTGAAACAGAAGGATATCCTGACCCTGATCGCGACCATAACGGTCTTCAGCCTCTTCGGCATACCATTCAGCCAGTTCTTTCCCGTCTTTGCAGAAGACATACTGGGTGTAGGGGCGAGAGGGCTCGGCTACCTGATGGGAGCTGCAGGCGCGGGGGCGTTCTCTGCAGCCATGATGATAGCCTTCAGGGGCAAGCTCAGAAATCCCCGCATGTACATGTCCGTTGCCGCCGTCGTATTCCCCTCTGCTCTCATCGCATTCTCCTTGAGCAGGTCGTTCCCGCTCTCGGTCGTAATCCTCGTCACCTCTGGCTGGGCGGCGGTCAGCTTTCTCGCCACGGCAAACAGTACCATACAGCTGACTGTAAGCGACAGCCTGCGGGGAAGGGTCATGAGCGTCTATTCCCTCGTCTTCCTGGGGATGGCCCCTGCCGGCAGTACCATGATAGGCTATATCGCCGACAGGATCGGTACCCCCCGGGCCCTGACCGCTGCCGGCACCGTCTGCCTCGTTGCCGGCGGCCTCTTCTTCCTGAGGACAAGGGGAAGGATCGGCGGCTGACGGTATCCAGGAACAGGACCACCGCACCCCTTGACCTTGTGTGTCCATGGGAATCGCTTACAGGGAGAGATCGACCCGAGCCGGGCACGGGGGGATACCCGGAGACGAAGTCGACGCCAGACACGGAGAACTACACCACGTTCAGACCGTCAGCCCTCAACCGTCAACCTCTCGAGGGCCTCATTGGCTGCCCTCATCTGCGCCTCCTTCTTGCTCCTGCCCTTTCCGCTGCCCATGCACTCACCACCGATCAGCACCTCCACGGTGAAAGTCTTGTTGTGTTCCTCACCCTCCTCCTTCACGACACGGTACTCCGGCAGGACTCCATAGATATCCTGGGTGAGTTCCTGAAGCTCCGTCTTGTAGTCATGCGACTTACGAGTCCGTATGGTGTTTTCGATCGTATCACCGAGCACATGCAGTATCACCTTCCTGGCTACGTAATAGTCACTGTCGATGAAAACGGCTCCCACGACCGCCTCGAGGGCGTCGGCGAGGATGTTCTCCTTGTCACGTCCGCCGGAGGCCTCTTCACCCTTTCCGAGCCTCAGCACCCTGCCGAGCTCCAACATGCGCGCCGCCTCGGACAGGACAGGACGCGAGACGAGGAAGGACTTGAGCTTGGCCATATCCGACTCCGAGAGCGTATCCTCCACTCTGAACAGCTCCTCGACCACGGCGAGCCCGAGGACAGCGTCCCCGAGGAACTCGAGCCTCTCGTTGTAGGTCGGGGCCTCATCCGGATGCTCATTCGAGAAGGAGCTGTGCGTCACAGCCTCGATGAGCAGGGATGGGTCTTGAAATGTGTAATCAAGTGCGGACTCAAGCTTCTTCAAACTTCTTGAAAAGGAGGCAGGCATTTGTTCCACCGAATCCAAAAGAATTTGAGAGTGCATAGTTGACGGTTCTTTCACGGTAACTGTCCGTGACATAATCGAGATCGCATTGCGGGTCGGGATTCTCGAGGTTTATCGTCGGGGGGACTATGTCATTGAAGACGCTCAGAACGCTGATGGCCGCTTCCACACCTCCGGCAGCACCGAGCAGGTGGCCGGTCATGGACTTGGTGGAGCTCACAACCATCCTGTACGCATGTTCGCCAAAGACCGTCTTGATGGCCTCGGTCTCGACCTCGTCGTTGAACTTCGTAGAGGTTCCGTGGGCATTTATATAGTCCACCGCGTCGGGAGGAATCCCTGCATCGTCAAGGGTCGCCCTCATGCATCTGACGGCCCCTTCACCGCCAGGGGCAGGCGACGTAATATGATAGGCATCACCGGTCATGCCGTATCCCGCCACCTCTGCGTATATCTTGGCCCCCCGCCTGAGTGCGTTATCGAGGCTCTCCAGTATCACTATGCCGGCTCCCTCGCCCATGACGAAACCATCCCTGTCGCGGTCAAACGGCCTGCTCGCCTTTTCAGGCTCGTCATTCCTCCGAGACAGCGCCTTCATGACGGCAAACCCTACCATTCCAAGCGGTGCGATCACCGCCTCCGTGCCGCCGGCGATCATGACATCCGCTTCTCCCCGCTGGACGATCCTGAAGGCATCACCTATTGCGTGTGTTCCCGTGGCACATGCCGTACAGACAGCCGAGTTGGGCCCCTTTGCGCCGAACCGCATGGAGACCCTGCCGGCGGCAAGGTTTATGATCAGCATGGGGATGAAGAAGGGTGTCACACGCTTGTAGCCCTTCTCCAGCAAGGCCTGGTGGTAGTGCTCTATTGCAGGGAGCCCTCCGATGCCGGAGCCGATGACGACGCCGACTCGCTCGGCATTGGCCTCCGAGATCTTCAGTCCGGAATCATCCACGGCCATCTGCGAGGCCGCAATTGCAAAGTGGATGAAACGGTCCATCTTCTTGATCTCCTTCTGCTCGATATAGTCGGCGGGATCAAAGCCCTTCACCTCTCCGGCGATGTGAACGGGCAGAGAAGAAGAATCAAAGGATGTAATGGTTCCTATACCCGACCTGCCCTCGAGGAGGGCGGACCAGTTCTCTTCCACCCCTATGCCGAGGGGGGTTATGAGACCGAGGCCTGTTATGACAACCCTGCGAGGTTTCATCTATGCCTGGCTCTTGTTCTTTATATAATCTATGGCATCCTGTACTTTCAGTATCTTCTCGGCGTCTTCATCCGGGATCTCGATCCCGAAGGTCTCCTCGAATGCCATAACGAGTTCAACGGTATCGAGGGAGTCGGCACCGAGGTCTTCCACGAATGATGCCGCCGGTGTTACCTGAGCGATGTCAACCCCAAGCTGGTTTGCTATAAGTTCCTTCACTTTCTCCTCTACCATCTCACAACCTCCAAAAGTATAAGATTAAGAACCGAATCGTGCCTCTTCGGCCCACTGCTTGTCCAGGCACAAAGCACCTGACATATAAAAAACGGCATTACCCGGCTGCCTGCCCTCACATATACATGCCGCCGTTTACATGGACGACCTGCCCGGTAACATAGCCGGCTTCGGGAGAAGCCAGGAAGACCACGGCAGCGGCGACATCCTGCACGGTGCCAAGCTTTCCCATCGGGATCGACTTCAGCATCTCATCCCTTACATTGTCAGGGAGCTTCTCTGTCATGGCAGTCATGATAAAGCCCGGGGCCACTGCATTCGAAGTTATCCCCCTGCTGGCATACTCCCTTGCAATGGTCTTGGTCAACCCGACGATGCCGGCCTTTGAGGCGGAGTAGTTGGCCTGACCGGGATTTCCCATGAAGGCGACGACAGATGCAATATTGACGATCCTCCCGTAACGCTGCTTCGCCATTATCTTTACCGCCTCCTTCGAACAGAGGAAGACGCTCTTGAGGTTGACGTCCATCACGCTGTCCCAGTCCTCCTCCTTCATTCTCAGCAGCAGGGCGTCACGGGTTATGCCTGCATTGTTCACAAGGATGTCCAGCCTCCCGAACTCCTTCACCACGGTACCGAACATCTCCTTGACACTGTCGGCGTCAGAGACATCGGCAACCACGGGGACCGCCTTCACTCCCTTGTCGGACAGCGCCCGAGCAACCGTCCCCGCATCGTCAGCACTGAGGTCGACGACCGCGATATCGACACCGAGACCTGCAAGGCTCTCTGCTATGGCCTGCCCGATACCTCTGCCGGCGCCGGTAACAACCGCCACCTGTCCCTTGAAATCCATCACATCCCCCTTCCCAGTTGATGACGAACGGACATCAGGGGCGCGGGTATTCCCAA
The DNA here is from genome assembly GCA_013152485.1 of Nitrospirota bacterium. Classification (GTDB taxonomy): domain Bacteria; phylum Nitrospirota; class Thermodesulfovibrionia; order Thermodesulfovibrionales; family JdFR-85; genus BMS3Bbin07. The sequence goes on from JAADGG010000081.1 coordinate 71,996, forward strand.
CACCCCCTGTTTTGCATCTTCGTCCGGCATCCATTTTAACAGACTCAAGTTATCTTTTCCAAGCCCTGCCCTGAAAGGGACTCGACTCTGCGACAAACGCCTCGTGGAGAGGAACCGGCATGAACAATCACGGATTTGTTTTTCGTGACGTGTATTATACTCCAAACACCCGTAAAATAACAAAAACCGTCTCCGCCTCCTTGACAGGACGTCGGCATTAAATCTTAATATATATAATGACAGGAGATGTCTACACCCCTTTGAGAGCAAAGGCTTCCGAGATAGCAGCCTCACAGGGAGCACCTTCCTTCTACAGGATCTTCAAGCGGGAGATAAGCGAGTCACTGCAGCTGCTCCGGGAGAACGTGATACTGAGGCAATGCATACGGCACATAGATCTCGTCCAGGAAGGAATGGGACACGGCTACGAACACTCGAAGGCCGTTGCCGTGGATGCGGGGGCGCTGGTGAGGATAGAGGCCAAGCGCATGGTGATCCCTGAGGAGATAACCGAAAAACTGATCGTAACAGCCCATATCTCGGGACTTCTACACGACATAAAGAGGGGCTCCGAAGACCACGCCGTAGCCGGCAGCGAGGAGGCCAAGAAGATACTGGTCTGTTCTGGTATCGACAGCAGGTTCAAGAGGTATATCGCGGTCGCCATCAGAAACCACGAGGCTTTCAAGACGGTCGTCCCCCCCGAGGACGAATATGGAGGACTGGTGAGCAATGCGCTCTACGACGCTGACAAGTTCAGGTGGGGACAGGAAAACTTTACCAGGACGGTCTGGGACATGCTCGAGTTCGGCAACGTCCCCCCCGAGGACTTTCTCGAAAACTACAACAAGGGAATCGATTACATAAAACGCATAAAAGAGACCTTCAGGACACCGACAGGCAAGAGATACGGCCCGGAGATAATCGACATGGGGCTCCAGATCGGAGAGGTGATATATTCCGAGCTGAAGGAGAGCCTCGGGAGGTAACTCAGGCCACCTTCCTCGGATACGTGTACTCACCGAAAAGGACGCCCTTCAGCCACTTGTGGGCGAACCTCAGCATCTCTACGTCGTCTTCCCTGATCATGCCTATCGTCGCATCATCCACGTCATACAGCTCGAGGAACCTGCTCTCGAAGACGAAGCTCCTGAAGCTGTCGACGTCGAAACTGCCGAGCATGTAGAGCCTCTGGCTCTTCTCGTCCGGGTCCACGTCTGCAGCGCGCAGTTTCTTGTTCAGAACGATGTCGAACCAGTCCTTGTTTATGAAATCGTACCGGTCTATCTCCTGGGCTTCCCTCCACTGATGAACCGTCCATTCCCTCTCCTCGTCGAACCCCTTGCAGAAAGGCTCCTTGATCGGGAAGTAGAAGTCTCCGCCCTCCACCTCGCTGCCCTTGAGCACACCGAGTCCTATGGGATAGTACCTGCACACGAGCGGCCTGTCGGCATAGATGCTGCAGCCCTCCTCGCCGATAAAGGGACACTTGCCGTCCTCGGTCATGTTGAGCAGGAAAAAGGGCAGCTTCGTCTTCTTCAGATCAACGATTCTCGTATAGAGCGCCAGGAATTCCGCCGAAGAGATGCCGAGCCTCGTCTTGATCCTCAGCACGTCATAAGGCGTGAGGAATACCGTAATCTTTCCGCAGCAGGACTTGAAGCACTCAAGTCCCTTGTTACAGGAGAACCTGAACTTGCTCTCCAGCGTCATCTTGACAGGTTCTATGGGGTTTCTACCCGCTTGACCGCCTGTTTCTTCCATGGTCAGGCCCTCCCTTCCAGACAGACTCTAACGGCGCTGCCCTGAAAACATCCAGCGTCAGCTCCGGCATCGATATAATAGCCTATTCAGGCCGGAATTTTCCAACCAGCTCCTTTACCACCCGGTTCCAGCCCTCGGGCCCCACCCCTTTGGCCCTTAGAACACCGGGGACATTGATCCTGCCGTCGTGGAAACCGCCGGGCTTCTGGACTATCACGGCGACGTCAACCGCCTCGAGCATCGGGATATCGTTCGGGCTGTCGCCGAGCGCAATGGTCCGGATGTCTCCAAACTCCCTTCTGTACAGTTCGGTCAGTATCCTGACCGCCTTGCCCTTGTCGTTGTCTCCCAACAGGTGGTAGTATTTCCCCACGGTATAGTTGAGGCCGAGCGATAATATGGCATCTCTGAGCCGGTCTTCGTCGGTGCCGTCTTCTATCACGAACGGCTCGTCGAAATCCCTCTCCTTCGACAGTCTCGCCTCCTCCGGGCTCAGGCCGGTAAGGGATACGATCTCCTCGACGGTCATGTCCCCGAACCCCTTGACCTTGAACCCCATCTGCCTGAGTCTCAGAAGTCCGGCCCTGAGCTCACTGTAGCTCTTGCCTATCGTTATGACGCGGTACTTGTCGTCGTGCCTGAAACCGACATCCGGCGACTTCGCAAAGTATCCCTCGGGGATGAAGATCCCTCCCCCGTTCTCTGAAACAAACGGATCCCTGTTTGAGAGGCGCTCCCTGTAAAGCTCTATCTCCCGCCTCGTCTTGCTCGAACAGAGGACGAGAGGGATCCCTTTCCGCCTTATAACCTCCAGGGCGTCTGCAGCCTCCTCGAAAGAGTAATTGTCATATCTGAGGAGGGTGCCGTCGAGGTCCGTAAATATGACGATCATGTTGGACATAGAACCTCCGGTTGAATCACTTCAGTCGCTGTATGCCAGCAGTCCTGCAGGCGCAAAGGACCGCCGGTTGCAGAGAGAGAAGGCCCAGGATCGTGTCACCATCTGAGGACTATCTGCAAGTCCATCACGTTGGTTCCCGTGGGGCCGGTCACGAGAAGCCCTCCTGCCTGCTTGAAAAAATTGTACGAGTCATTCTCTTCAAGGTATCTCTCGGGAGAAAGCCCCAAGGTCCTCGCCCTCGGAACCGTTTCTCCGTCCACCACGGCTCCGGCAGCGTCTGTAGGGCCGTCGGTACCGTCGGTCCCGGCAGACAGCAGGGCAACTCCATCGACCCCTTCTATCTCCATTGCAAAGGCGAGGGCGAACTCAAGGTTCCTGCCGCCGAGTCCGCCGCCCCTGACGGTCACCGTCGTCTCTCCGCCCGAGACGTAACACGCCTTCTTTCCTCCGGCCCTCGCCAAGACCTCCCTGCAAAGCCACCTTGCAGCCTCACGCGCTTCGCCCGAGAGTGACTCGGTGAGGATCTCCGCGCTGTAGCCGAGCGCAGAGGCCTCTTGCCTGGCGGCCCCAAGGGCGATCCTGTTGCTCCCTATTATGATGTTGTCAACCCTGGTGAAGACCTCGCTGTCAGACGAAGGGGTATCCGGCACCCTTCCCTCAACGCCATCCTCGATTATCCTGAGAACCCCTCGAGGCGCCTTGTCAGTCAGGCCGTACCTCTTGAGGACGTTCAGGGCATCGAGGTAGGTGGTCTCATCCGGAGCCGTCGGGCCTGAGGCTATCACATCGAGCCGGTCTCCTATGACGTCGGACAGGATGAGAGAGACCGTCTTCGACGGGTATAGGGCCTCGGCCAGCCTTCCGCCCTTCACCGCCGAGATATGTTTCCGCACCGTGTTGAGCTCGAATATATCCGCTCCCGCACTGAGCAGGAGCCCCGTGACCTCCTGTTTCTCCTCGAGACTGATCCCATCCAACGGGCTTACGAGCAGGGCGGATCCGCCGCCTGATATAAGGCATATATTCATGTCATCGGCGGACGAGTCGAGGGCGATCTCCCTTATGCGCTCCGTCGCCTTGAGCCCGTTCAGGTCGGGGATCGGGTGTCCGGCCTCTATTATCTCGGTCTCCTTCAGCGGTATCGAATGGCCGTACTTGGTTATCACGATGGATGTCGATACAAGGCCCTGAAGGGACTCCTCGGCTGCCTGAGCCATACGTGCCGAGGCCTTGCCGAAGCCGAGAATGTTCAGCCGGCCGGCCGGCCGGCCAGCCGTGCCCACCAGCTCAGAAAGCCGTCTCGACGTTGCAAGGTAGGGGTCAACGGCCCTGAGTGCTCCGAAGAAGATCTTCTCCATGTCGTCTCTGCAGCCCTGAAACATGGCTCTATTTTATACAGCCGCGCTCAAAATACTCAAACACTCCACGGAAGGCGCCTCGTGCCGGCAGCTCTGACAACCCCCTGCAGGATTTCAAATTCCCGTGACATAACTGCTATAATCTTAGGATGATCGAAGCGATAATACTAGGTATAGTACAGGGACTCACCGAGTTCCTTCCGGTAAGCAGCACGGCCCACCTGATTCTGATCCCGGAATTCTTCGGCTGGCACGGAGACCTGAACACACTCACCTACGACATCGCACTCCATGGAGGAACACTGCTGGCCCTGCTGGTATACTTCAGGAAACAGTGGCTGGACCTTCTGACCGTGGAAAGGCCCCTGCTTCTGAAGATAGCGATAGCCACCATCCCTGCCGGAGTTGCCGGGGTCCTGTTCAAGGATGCGGTTTCGACCACGCTGAGGAACTCCTATGTAATAGCCGCATCTCTCGTTGTTGTCGGTTTGGTCATGCTGCTGTCCGAGAAGACAAAGGCGAGGAGGGGATTCTCCTCCATACGCACAGTGGACGCCCTGGCGATCGGCCTTGCACAGGCGGTAGCGCTGATTCCGGGGGTATCGAGATCGGGCATAACCATTTCCGCCGGACTGTTCGGAGGCATAGAGAGGGAAGCGTCGGCGAGATTTTCCTTCCTGCTCTCAATGCCCGTTATTGCAGGGGCAACCTTGCTTGAGGGGGTCCATGTGCTGAAGAACCAGGCCAACTACGACATGGGCCTCTTCGCTGCAGGCTTTGCGGCATCGGCAGTCACAGGATTCGTCACCATAAAGTTCCTGCTATGGTTCTTCAGAAGGTTCAGCCTCCGCACCTTTGTTTACTACAGGTTCGCCCTTGCTGGTATAATAGTTGTCAGTTACTTATCGTGAGAATCATCCTCTTTAGAGAGGTTCGGATCACCGATCTCCGACCATGGCTGAGGGAGCAAGAAGAATAAAGGAAGAAGTGCTCGGGGTCGTTGTCACCCTGCTCAGCGTATACATCACCCTGAGCCTCTTCAGCTACTCGAAATGGGATCCATCCCTCTTCACTCACAGCAGGGGGCCTGTAAAGAACTACGGGGGGATAATCGGTTCCTACATGTCTGACGCGATGATCAGTCTCCTGGGGTACACGTCTTACGCAGTCCCGTTCTTCCTCGTCCTCTACGGTGTGAAGAGGCTGCTCGGCAAGAAGAAGAGGAAGGAGCTGTTGGTAGGGCTCCCGATGTTTCTGGTATCCGCTCCGGTCCTCCTGTCGCTCGTGTCAGAAACGTTCGGCCTGGCAGGCCAAGGCTATGGAGGCCTGCTGGGAGAGGAAGCGTCGGTGTTGCTCCAGATGCTGTTCTCGCTGCCCGGCGCCTACATATTCACTCTTTCGGTCTTCTTCTCCTCGATCATAATACTGAGCCCTGTCTCTGCACCTGATGCCTTCAAGAAGCTATTCGAGACCCGGAAGGCCCCTGCCGAGCAGGTCAGGAGGATAAAGGTGGTGGAAGAGCCGTCTCAACCGGAGATGAAGCAGGAAAGGGCACGGGGCAGGAAGGCACCGCCCAGGGTCGAGGCGCCGCCACGGAGGGACGGCTCATACACCCTGCCGCCTGTCAAGCTCCTGAGCACTTACGACTCTGCAGCGAAGCCGGGGAAAGAAGAGCTCTTCGAGAGGGCACGTCTGCTCGAGGAGAAGCTCTCTGATTTCAAGATAACCGGAAAGATCACCCGCGTCCATCCAGGTCCCGTTGTGACCATGTACGAGTTCGAGCCTTCACCGGGGATAAAGATAAGCAAGATCGTCTCGCTCTCGGACGACCTCGGAAGGGCTCTGGGCGGGCTCAGCATAAGGATTGCACCCATACCGGGAAAGACACCGCTCGGCATAGAGGTCCCGAACAGACAGATGGGCATTGTATCCCTGAAGGAGATAATCGGATCGGAAAACTTCCTCAAGAGCCTCTCACGGCTGACCCTGGCGCTCGGGAAGGATATCTATGGAAGGCCGATAGTCTCCGATCTCGCTCGCATGCCTCACCTCCTTGTGGCGGGCACCACCGGTTCCGGCAAGAGCGTATCCATCAACTCCATGATCATGAGTATACTCTTCAAGTCCACCCCGAAAGAGGTGAAGATGCTGATGATAGACCCGAAGCTCCTCGAGCTCTCGACCTACGACGGAATACCGCACCTCGTCACCCCGGTGGTCACGAACCCGAAAGAGGCAACCCTGGCACTGAAGAAGATGGTCCTCGAGATGGAGCGCAGATACCGGCTCATTGCCGAGCAGGGGGCCAGGAACATCGACAACTTCAACCGCCAGGTGACCGAGGAGGAGAAGCTGCCCTACATCGTCGTCATAATAGACGAGCTTGCCGACCTGATGTTCACCGCATCAAAGGAGGTCGAAGACTCGATCGTACGCCTTGCGCAGATGGCAAGGGCTTCGGGCATCCACCTGATACTGGCGACCCAAAGGCCCTCCGTGGATGTCATCACAGGGATAATAAAGGCAAACTTTCCGACGAGGATAGCCTTTCAGGTAACAACCAAGGTGGACTCGCGCACCATACTGGACACTCAGGGGGCAGAGCAGCTCATCGGCAAGGGCGACATGCTCTTCATGTCCACGGGAGCGAGGCTCACCAGGCTGCACGGCGCATACGTCTCCGAGGACGAGGTAAGAGCCGTCACTTCGTTCATAAAGGCTCAGGCAGAGCCTGACTTCTCGATGTTCGACTCGATCCAGCTCGAGGCACCAGAGAGGGCCGATGAAGGCGCCGTAGACGGAGACGATCTGTACCAGAAGGTGATAGAGCATGCCGAGACAATGGGCGAGATATCCATATCCTCCATTCAGCGCAGGTTCAAGATAGGGTACAACAGGGCCGCACGGATAATGGAGCTGCTCGAAGAGGAGGGTTTCGTAGGCCCGCCAAAAGGGGCAGGCAAGCCGAGGGACTTCATCAGGAGGGTGTAGTCCGGGGTCCATGACTCCACGACGACGGGGGAAGAGGCCCGGCCCCCGAGGGCACCCGTTAGATCAAAATAGAGTGTCCGTGAAATGAGCTGTTGTTTGTACAATAGTGTCCGGCAAAAACACGGGAACCTAATTATTGCCCCGGCAATCAGATGTAACCCTTTCATAACGCAGGATCAAGTCCGGCATGACAGACTAATGCC
>JAADGG010000073.1 GCA_013152485.1 Nitrospirota bacterium
GACGGCAACAGAGTCCCTCCAGGCGTAGTGGGTGAGCTTGTCGTGCGCGGAGCCAATGTCATGGAGGGGTACTGGGGACTCCCCGAAGAGACGGCGAAGGTGCTCAGGAAGGGATCGACTCCCGGAGAGAAGGTTTTATATACCGGCGATCTCTTCTACATGGACGAAGAGGGTTATCTCTACTTTGTCTCCCGCAAGGACGACATCATCAAGACACGCGGCGAGAAGGTCAGCCCGAAAGAGATAGAAAACGTTCTTCACGGGATGGAAGGAGTTTCCGAGGCTGCAGTCGTGGGAGTTCCGGACGAGATACTGGGTGAGGCGGTCATGGCCGTGGTAGTGCCAAAAGACGGTGTGCCCCTTTCCAGAAAGGAGATCCTCGGGTATTGCAGGGATCACCTCGAGGACTTCATGATCCCGAAATACGTGGAGATCCGCTCCGCCCTTCCAAAGACGGACTCCGGAAAGGTGGACAGGAGAGGCCTGGCAAGGACCGGTCCCTTCCGGAATCCGGAAGGGGCTCCGTAGGAAGGCGGATCCGTTGCCTGCCGTACACCAGGAGAGGTATCAGGAATAATGAGGATATGCTCTGAATGCGTCCTTCCCGAGACATTTCCCGGCATCAGCTTCAACCGTGACGGGGTGTGCAACTTTTGTCAGAGCGCCTGCAGCTCCGACAGGCTCGAAAGGGAGAGGGCTAAGTACAGGCGAAAGTTTGAGGATCTCTTAGCACGTCATGCCGGGACATCCGGCTATGAATGCCTGCTCTGTTTCAGCGGCGGGAAGGACAGTGCATACACGTTGGACATCCTCAAGAACCGGTACGGGCTGCGCGTGCTGGCCCTTACATTCGACAACGGTTTCATGTCACCGGTCGCCCAGGAGAACATCGGGAGGCTTGTCGAGGGTCTCGGTGTCGACCACATGGTCTTCAGGCCGAGATTCGACCTCGTGAGACGCATATTTGCGCTCTCTGCCACGGAATCATTCTATTCGGGCAAGACCCTTCAGAGGGCGAGCTCCATATGTACATCATGTATCAGCATGGTCAAGTCCGTTGCACTGATGACGGCCATCGAAAAGGGGATACCTTTTGTGGTGTACGGCTGGTCCCCCGGCCAGGCCCCTCTCCATGCCTCGGTAATGCAGACCAATCCGTCTCTCATGAAGGCTGCGCAGAGGTCGGTTCGGGAACCACTTGTGCAGAGGTTCGGCAACGAGGTTGATGCCTATTTTCTCAAGGAGCATCATTTTGAAAGGCCTGAGCTGTTCCCTTGTAACGTACACCCTCTTGCCTTTCTCGAATATGATGAGCCGACCATCTATGCACGTCTTGCTGAACTCGGATGGGTCAGGCCCGATGATACAGATCCCAACTCCACCAACTGCCTGCTCAATACCTATGCCAATCACGTCCACCAGCAGCGTTTCGGCTACAATCCTTACGCGCTCGAGATCGCAAACATGGTCAGAGAGTCGGTTATGAGCAGGGAGGAAGGGCTCAGAAGGTTGAGTGTACGGCCCCGGAGTGAACAGCTTGAGGTGATAAGGCAGAGGCTGGGAATCGGTTGAAGCCGGCGGAAGTCACCTTTTCACCGTCACGCCGATGCTCGGCTTCCGTGGCGTTTGGACGCAAGAGACCCGGCCCCGTATCCCGGAGGCTTGAAGAGCCCGGTGTTTTCGCATGAGACGATACAGTATCGAGAGAGCAGACCTGGATGCGGACAAGGATGACGTGCTTGCCGTGCTCATGAGAAACCTCAAGGATATAACGGAGGAGAGGTATGTGTGGAGCTACACGGAGTCTCCCCATGGAGCCGCCCGCTGCTGGCTCGCAGTAGAGACGGAATCGGACAGATGTGTCGGCTGCAGCGCCCTCTTTCCGAGGCGCATCTTCGTTAACGGAAAACCTGTATATGGCGCTATAGCCGGAGACTTTGCAGTCGACGAGGCGCACAGGGTGTATGGTCCGGCACTGAGACTCCAGCGGACGGTCCGGTCAGTTCTTGGTGAGAACGGTCTCGAGTTTATATATGGGCTTCCAAACAGGTTGTCGGAACAGATATTCCTGAGGATCGGGTACTCGAGGATCGCCCCCTACAGCAGGTATGTGAAGATTCTGAGGGCGGAGTACAAGCTCGGTCGCTACATTCCGCCGGCAATGCTTACCAGGGTGTTTTCCAGGGTGATAGACCTCGGCTTCAAGGGGTTTTCAAGAGAAGCTGTATACAGGAGACCGGAGGGGTTCTCGGTGGAGATGCCGGACTTGTTCGATGAGCGTTTTGACCTCCTGTGGAAGAAAGTCTGCGGTCAGTTCAGTATAATAGGGGAACGTGACTCGAGGGCCCTGAACTGGAGGTTCGGGAAGTCCCCCATTCACGACTACAGGGTCTTCGCCCTTGTTGACGGCGGTGGAAACATAGGCGGATACATCATCTATCACTTGGAGGACAACGTCTGTTACGTTGCCGACGTACTGTTTGTCGACTCGGAGCCCGTCAAGGACTCACTGTTTGCCGAATTCATTCTTTTCATGCGACGTCTGGGAGTGGGGTCCATATCCATCCGCTACCTCGGAGGCGAACTTCTCAGGAGGCAACTGAGAAGGTTCGGTTTTTTCCTGGTAAGCGAAGAAGACGGCAACCTTCTGCTTTACTGTGACGAGTCCTCACCGCTGAACGGTTGCCTGCTCAGTCCGGAAAACTGGTATTTTCTGGACGGTGACACGGACATATAGGGGAAGAGTGCTTGGATGGACGATTGAAACATAATCTGTACCACATTGCGGCGTTCCTCGTAATGTCGGGGGTGTATCTGCTGCTCTTTTATCCGTTCTTCACGGAGCTGAACACATACTGGCAGCACGAGCGGGAGTCCTCCTACGTTTACCTGATACCGTTCTTTTCAGTCTATTTCATATGGGTTCAAAAGGACAGGCTCAAGGGGATCAGTCGCGACCATGATGCCGGATCCAATGTGGCCGGCCTCCTCCTGCTGGTGACGGGGCTGGTTCTTTACATAACGGGAAGGTACACGTATGTCCTCTTCCTTGAGGCCTTTGCCTTTGTCGCGGTTATGGCAGCCACCGTACTGTTTGTATATGGAAAGGAGCTTTTCAGGATTGCAGCGGTTCCTATAGCCTTCCTGCTCTTCATGTTGCCGATTCCTTATCCGGTCTATTTCGCCGTTGCAGGCCCGTTGAAATACTTTATAGCCGACATGGCGGCAGGACTTCTTGGACTTTTCGGGATACCCGTCCTTCTCGACGGCAACGTTATAGAGATGACGTCGATCTCCATGCTAGTTCACGAGACCTGCAGCGGCCTGAGGACCGTAATCTCACTGCTGGCCATCGGAAGCGCATTCGCTTACCTGTTTCTCAGGTCGAACACGGGCAGGTTCGTCATCATTCTGCTGGCGGTTCCGGTCGGTATCCTTGTAAACGTCCTGCGCGTCTTTGCCATAGGGTTTCTCGCTCATGTGTTCAACAGCACGGTCGCCATGGACTTCCATAAATACGCATGGGGGCTCGTAACACCGGCAGGAATCGTCACGATGTTCGTTTCAGGGTATGTGCTGAGATGGTACGAACAACGAAGAGATACATAGCGGTCATAATCCTCGCCGGAGCTGCATTTCTCTTCATGAGCTCCATTCCGTCGGGAGACCCTGTGCCCTTGAAGAGCGATCTTGCCCTGTTTCCCGCTGCCGTCGGCGGATTGACTGGAGAGGATGCCCCTGCCGCTACAGAAGGCCTGCCTTCCGGTACAGACGGCTTCATGTACAGAAAATATGGAGGCACCGACGGTAAGGCCGCACGCCTCTACCTGTATGTCGGCTACTGGGGAAAGTTCCGCCACGGTGCAGACGTCTTTTCCGGTGACTTCGTGGACCCGGGATATCTCTGGGACCCGGTGAAGGAGAGGGACGTCTCTATAGACGCCGCCGGGAAGGGATTCAGGGCCAGGGAGGTCATATATTCAAAAGGGGACTACAGGATTTCCATCATATACTGGTACCAGACGATACACGGAGTCACCACGAAGAGATTCAGGGGGCGCCTCGGCTACGGGATCGATGCCATGCTGAACCGCAGGACGAACGTCGCCCTCGTGAAGATCTCATCTGCCGCATTCCGGGCCGGAAGCGACAGTCCCCTGGCTGTCCAGAGGAGGTTTGCAGGAGAGGTCTTTTACGCACTTAAAGGGTTTCTCCCGTTCGACGATTGAGAACGA
>JAADGG010000024.1 GCA_013152485.1 Nitrospirota bacterium
TCGTCCCCTCCGGCATGCACTACGAGCATGACAGGCGCTGGGGTGACGGCAACGGCTTCTCCCATGTCAGGGCGGCCCTCATGAAACCCTCGCTCACCATACCCCTCGTCAGCGGGAACCTCACGCTGGGTACGTGGCAGCAGATCGTCTTCATCGATTTCGACAACAGGGCGAGAAGGCGGGATGTAATCGTGCATGTCATCGGGGAGTAGCCGCCCCGGATCCGGCGGTCATCATGGCTTTGTGTGCCGGAGTTTATGGTGATATACAATACTGTCCGGTAAGGAGTGTAAGTCATGGCAGGGCGGTACCGGCTTGCGGTATTTATTGCTCGTCTAACAATAGTCAAGGCAGTCCTGTTCTCCATGATCGACTTGTGTCATGAATGGATATCGTGAGCATACGGTTTTTCTGAACTGTCTCAGGCCATGGCGAGCTGAAACAATGTCAGCTCGATCATGAGACAACCAGTAATGGCTCCTCTGTTTTTACCGGACACTGATGATGGTGGCTGAATCATCATGCTGCAGCTAAGGTGCGCAGCAAAGGTCCGGAAGGAACTCGGCATCAAGCCGGGTGGGCTTGGGGAAGGGACCCCGTGTTCACAACCTTCGCTCTCCTCAGCCGCTCAGGACATCTGCTGCCCGATTGATTTAACCAACGCGGTTGTGCTATAAAATATGTCAGGCATAATCCCGCCCGGCGGGGGGATTACTCCTTGCCCTCATCCCTTGGAGAGGGCTTTATATCCAGAAGGAGGTTTCAGCAATGAACTTTTACGAGAACATCGCGATCATCGACCCTGCCCTCGGTGATGAAGAGATCGAAGAGGCTTCCCGGAAGATCAGCGACCTTATAGTCAAGTCCGGAGGTGAGGTACTCAAGGAGGACCGCTGGGGCAGGAAGAAACTCGCCTACGAGCTGAACAAGAAGACCCATGGCTACTATATCCTCTACACGTTCAAGGCTCCCGCTGCTTTCATCAAGAAGCTCGAAGACTTTTACAAGGTGTACGACCCGGTATTCAAGTACATGGTGATCAAGCTCGAAAAAAAGCAGGTGGCAGCCCTCATGGACGAACTCAAAAAGCCTGCGGAACCTGCGGCTGAAGAACCGGTTGAAGCCGCCGCTGAAGGAGCGTAGGACCATGTTCAACAGGATAATCCTTGTAGGCAATCTTACGAAGGACCCGGAGCTGAGGTATACACCGCAGGGTACGCCTGTTGCCAACATGCGCATCGCCGTCAATTCGCGCATAAAGCAGGGCAACGAGTTCAAGGACGAGACCCTGTTCATCGACACGGTCGTCTTCGGCAAGCAGGCCGAGAACATCACGCAGTACCTCGGCAAGGGCCGTGCCGTGCTCGTCGAGGGGAGGCTGAAGGAGAGGCGCTGGGAATACGAGGGCCAGCAGAAGAGCAAGTTCGAGGTGATAGCAAGCACGGTTAGATTCATGCCGAGGAAGGACTCGTCAGTGGACTATGGTGCCGGGGACGAGACTCCGCCTCCGGAGGAGACGACCGAGCTCGAACCGTTTTGATGCCGGGGAACAGTATGACAGAGAACGGAATACAGGTATAAGGATAGATCGAGAGATTCAATGAAGAAAGGAGTAGCGAAAGTGAGGCGGTTTCAACGCAGAAAATACTGCAGGTTTTGTGCAGACAAGATACCCTATATCGATTACAAGGACTTGAAGGTCCTGAGGGGGTACATAACGGAGAGGGGAAAGATCCTTCCGCGGAGGATGACCGGCACGTGCGCGAGGCACCAGCGGGAACTCACTTCTGCGATAATGAGGGCAAGAAACATAGCACTGCTGCCTTTCATGGAAAAGTGAGATGAGGATACCCAAGTCCTGGGTCGCCCCCATGGCAAGGAGGATCGTGAGAGACCTGCTTGAAGAGGGGTACATAGAGTCCTCTGTACCGGAAAAAGATCTGGCGGTTGCTGTCGAGAGCATACTGACTTACGAGCTGATGGCCGAAGACAGGCTCAACGAGGAAGTGAGGGAGATTCTTCAACTCCACTCATCCGAGATAGAAGAAGGCCGTGTCGACTACAGAAGGCTCTTCGAGCTGACCAAGCGCAAGCTCGCCAAAGAGAGGAACATCGTCCTATGATGCTGTCGGACGAAAAGATCACCCATATGAGTCATGTCCTGCTCAAAGAGCTCAAGAAGAGGGGGCTTGTAGTCGTCAAAGAGGACGAGGGGAAGATCAGGCGCCGGATACAAAGGTCCGTCATTGAGGAACTGAAGATAGGCGAAGAGATCGACGAGGCCGTCAGGCGCAAAATCCAGTCCTACTCGAAGAGGATAGTGGAAGGTAGCCCGGAGTGGGAAGTCCTTTACAAAAAGTTCTTCAAAGAGGAGGAGGGAAAACGGGGCAGGTCCTCAGGCTGACAAGGGTTCTTCCGTATCTTTTCCTGATCGCCGTCTCCCTGTCCCTCTATGCCGGGTTCCCGGCCGTAAGACCCGTGGTCTTTTCGATACTCTTCATCCTCTTCATCTCCAGTATCCTGTACGCTTTCCTGCGACACGGCGCCGAGCCGCTCCTGCCGGTATTCGCTGCCGAGGCCTTTCTCGAGGCATTCTTCCAGGCAAAGGGGCAGGATTGGCTCCATCTCGTACAGGTCCCCGTTGCAGTGCTCTCGGCCCTCTTTCTGAACGTCAAGCCGTTTGTGGTCCTGGTGCTGCTGCAGCCGTTGCTTCACGGCAGGGAACTGCTGTCGCCGGGACGCATGGATGCCATGGAACTTCTGGGCCTCGTCTTCTTGACGTCGCTTCCTGTCAGCCTCTACCTCTATAAGCTGAAGGGCAGGATGCGGAGCTATGATGAATCCTTCAACGAGTTGCAGAGCCGGGCCAAGGAGCTTGCGGACAATGCCCCTTCGTTCAACGACGACACCCTTGTGTCGAGATACCTGACGGATCTGTGCGAGGTGGAGGATGACATCCGGGGGCTTCTCGGGATAGCCGAAAAGGCGATAGTGGCTGACGCGGTCAGCCTGTTCACGAGTGACGGCGGAGATCTTTCCTGCAGGCTTTCTTCTGCCGGGGCCGGCGTAGTCACCAGGGGAGACGGCCTCATATATACGGTCTTCAGGAGTAAAGTCCCTCTGCTCCACTTCTCCGAGTCCCCTGGCAAGGATATCAGCCCGGGATACACGAGGGATGAAGAGATAGCCACGCTCATAGCCGTGCCCGTCATGGAGGATTCCAGCGTGCTCGGCGTGCTGAGTGCCGACAGCTCCCGCTACCGTGCCTTTGACCAGCAGGACATTCCGCTTATGGAACTCGTGGCCCGGGAGACAGCCAAGACACTGAAGAGACAGAGGGTATATTCCCAGATACAGCTTTCATACAACAGCCTCAGGATACTGCACGAGGAGAGCGCGCCGCTTGCAAGGTCACTCGAGCTTTCGGCCCTATGTACCAGGATAGTGGAGAGCGCTGAAAGGGTCTCAGGCGGCAATGTGGTCTTTCTGCTGAAGAAAGGACGCTCGTATGAGATCATGACGAGAGGTGCCAAGCCGCTCATCGACAAGAGGGTTGCCTCGCTCAAGGGGACACTGCTCGAGATGGTTCAGGCCAACAAGGATCCGATCTATCATCCGGATGTGAGCGCCTTCAAGACGAGGGCCCTTCCGTTCCACTACAGGGGGGTGAAGTCGGTGCTCGCCCTGCCCGTGCTGCACGGGCAGAAGATAAAGGGCATACTCACGGTCCTTTCGGAGAGGAAGAACGCGTTCAACTCTCTCCAGATCAATCTGCTCGAGATACTGGTGAATCAGGCATCCGTGAGCATATCCAATGTCCTCCTGCACGAGGAGATCAAGGCGATGGCCTTCACCGACGGACTGACGGGGCTCTTCAACCACCGCCATTTCAAGGAAAGACTGAAGGAAGAGCTCAGGAGATCGGAGCGTTTCAACGAAGCCCTTTCACTCATGCTTGCAGACATAGACCACTTCAAGAAGGTCAACGACACCTACGGGCATCCCGTCGGCGACGTTGTGCTCAGGGAAGTGGCCGGGCTTATCAGCAGGACCGTCAGGGGAGTGGACGTGCCTGCACGTTATGGAGGCGAGGAGTTCGCCGTACTCATGCTCAAGACGGATACCAGGGGGGCCTGGAAGATAGCCGAAAGGGTGAGAAAGGCCATAAAGGCCCATGAGTTCAAGGCCGACGGCCACC
>JAADGG010000070.1 GCA_013152485.1 Nitrospirota bacterium
CCCTCTCCTGCCATGACTTACACCGTCTATAGGCTCAGTACATCCCGAGGGTCTCTTTCACCATGGCCATGGTCTCCCTCGCCACCGCGGTCGCCTTCTGCACTCCTGATGCAACTATCCCCTCCACCAGGCCGGGCCTCCCGGAGATCTCCCTCCTCTTCTCCCATATGGGTTCGAGGACCCTGAAGAGATTCTTCAGGAGTATCTTCTTGCAGTCTATGCACCCTATGGCCGCCTTTCTGCACCCCTCGGCCACCTCTTCGATCTCGTCCTTGGAGGAGAACACTTTGTGCAGCTGGAACACGGGAGACCTTTCAGGATCTCCGGGGTCTGTCCTCCTCATCCTCTGGGTATCGGTAACCATGGTGAGTATCTTCTTCTCCACGACCTCGGGAGGGTCGTTCAGGTATACGGCGTTGTCATAGCTCTTCGACATCTTCCTGCCGTCCACCCCCGTAACCTTCGGAAATTCCGTAAGCAGCGGCTCCGGCTCTATCAGAGCGTCGTCCTTGTAGAGGAAGGCGAACCTGCGTGCTATCTCCCTCGTTATCTCGAGGTGCGGCACCTGGTCTATGCCGACCGGGACGTACCTCGCCCTGTACAGCAGTATGTCGGCGGACTGCAGGACCGGATAGCCGAGAAAGCCGTAGGTGCCGAGGTCCTTGTTCCTGATCTCTTCCTTCTTCTCCTTGTAAGTGGGAACCCTCTCGAGCCAGCCGAGCGGGGTTATCATGCTGAGGAGGATGTGGAGTTCCGCGTGCTCGGGTACTTTGGACTGGACGAATATGGTGCACTTTTCCGGATCGAGACCAGCGGCGAGAAAGTTGAGCAGAAGGTCTTCGGTGTAATCCCGGATGACGGACGGATTCGTGTAGTTTGTGGTCAGGGCATGCCAGTCCGCAACGAAGTAGAAGCACTCGTACTCCTCCTGCAGCCTAACCCAGTTGTGTAACGCCCCCATCAGGTTTCCTATGTGCAGATAGCCGCTCGGCTGCATACCGCTGAGAACCCTCTCCAATGTCATGCCTCCCTTCAGGTGTATATTTCGTGCAATAGGTTTATAATATTAATTAAGCAGTACGGTACGGGGATGTTGATTCTTCGTCTCGTTTTAGTTCCGGCGACCGGTTCGTCCCGG
Organism: Nitrospirota bacterium; assembly: GCA_013152485.1. GTDB lineage: Bacteria > Nitrospirota > Thermodesulfovibrionia > Thermodesulfovibrionales > JdFR-85 > BMS3Bbin07. The sequence goes on from JAADGG010000070.1 coordinate 1,139, forward strand.
CGTCCGGCCGGGACTCCGGGCACCGCTGCAAGATTAAAATCCTCTCAAGATCAACATCCCCTGTATTTATTGACAGTTCCGGAGTCTTTTACCGGACCCCGGTGATATTAAAGTACGGAACAGGTAATATAGAACGCCTATATTATAAAAAAAATCCCGAAGGAATTGCTTTGTGCCGTGAGGGGAGCGCGTCCCGGCGCGGCTCAGGTGCAGAAGGAAAGGAGGGGAGACCATGACTTTCAGGGCGAGCTTTCACTTCGACCTCGATCCCGCGTGGGAGGAGGCTGTCAGGAAAGGCAGGAAGACCATCGATGTACGGGTGAACATCGATCCCTATGCTGATGTCAAGAAGGGGGATATAATCCGTTATGGATCCACTGAGGTCGTTGTCAGGAAGATCCGGGCCTATCCCGGCATCTCGGACCTGCTGGCGTACGAGGGATATGAAAATGTGGTTCCGGATGCCGCTGATTTTCAGGAGGCGCTGAAGACCCTGATGGGGATCTTTCACTCCAAAGAGCCGCCCCACGGCGTGCTCGCCTTCGAGATAGAGCCGGTGGAGGACAGGGACAGCTAAGTGCTTGAATCGTGCCTGCTTGCGTAGACCCTGAAGTCGAGGTCTTCGAATATAGAGTTCTTGTACTCGAGCCACTCGAGCAGGGAGGTATCGATGTTGTCTGCCAGGAGGCCCTCTATGAGCTTGTTGAAGTTGAGGATGTGCTCCTTCGTCCTCTTCGCCGAGTATTCGGCTGCGGTCTTGGTGGTCATCAGAAAGGCCCAGTCACTGCTCTGGGCGAGCAGCAGCTCCCTGGCCAGCTGATTCAGTACGCGTATCTTCAGGCGGTCCGTCTCGGTGAAGTGCCTGTTTGCGAGATCCACCATCCTGTCGGCCATGTAATGCAGGTGCCTGTATATCCAGTCGTTGTCGTTGTTGAGCCATACGTCGTAGTATCCCTCGTATCCCCACGAGGACGGGCTTGGGGAGACCACCTGGTTCCTGGGATGAAGGTTCAGGTATTCCGTCGGGGTTATCGCCTCCAGGACGCCTTTTCCGTGAATCTCGCGGAAGAGGTCGTACAGGAATTCCGGTCCCTCGAACCACCAGTGTCCGAACAGCTCGGCATCGTAGGGTGAAACCACCACGGGGGGCCTGTCCATTAGGGTCAGGAGTGATTCCACCTGCCTTTCCCTGTCCGTGTGAAAATGCACGGCATGCTCGAGGGCCTTTTCCCGGGCGGCAACCGGGTCGTAGGGCGCCTTCGCGTCCGTCGGGCCGGTGATCCTGTGATACTTGATCCCTGTGAACGTCCTGGTCCCGTCTGGACTGATGTATGGCTTGATGTAGTCGAAGTCGAGGTCGAAGCCGGCATCCCTGTAGAAATCGCGGTAGGTGAAGTCTCCGGGGTATCCTTCGCTCGCATCCCACACCTGCTTGGAAGAGAGCGGATCCCTGCCGAACGCCGCCACTCCGTTGACTGTATAGACCGGGGCATAGACAGAGTACCTCGGTGTCGGCCTGCCGTTCATCAGGCCGTGTGAATCGAGGAAGAAGAAACTCAGCCCGTGCTCTTTCAGCACCCTGTCGAGCCCTTCGGCGTATGCGCACTCCGGCAGCCAGATCCCCCTGGGCGGTTCCCCGAAGTGCCTGGTGTGAGAATCCACGGCCACCCTGATCTGGACCTCGACGGCCTTTGGATTTACGCCGAGCAGCGGCAGAAAGCTGTGCGTCGCCCCGCAGGTGATTATCTCGAGATGTCCGGAATCCCTGAAGTGCCGGTAACCGTTCAGTACGTTACAGTTCAGGAACCCCTCGAAGAATGATTTTATCTCCCTGAACCTCTCGTTGTAGAAGCGGGCCACGGGCAGGAAGTCGCCGTCGTTGCTCAACCTGTCGACCTCTTTCCCGGACAGCTCGATGAGCTTGTCGAGGTGTTTCAGGTACTCTTCCGTGAGGTATCCATCCGACAGCATCTCCAGCAGGGGCGGGGTTATCGATATGGTCAGCCTGAAATCTATACCTTCGTCAGCCAGCGCCTTCATCTTCATGAGCAGTGGAATGTATGCTTCTGAGACGGCTTCGAAGAGCCAGTGTTCTTCCAGGAAATAGTCGTACTCGGGGTGTTTTACGAAAGGGAGGTGAGAGTGGAGTACGGGGAGCCAGTATCCTTTCATGGTCTTCGGGGATCAGGGTCTGCTCGTGATTGTTGTCATGCTGGAGAGAGGGGGGACGCCCCCGACCGGTTCTTCATGGCAGTCACGCAGGGCCGTGCCGCATGATGACCTGCCCTGCAGGGCCTCTCTGACCGGTATCCATACGGTCCCGTCCGGGCCTTCCCTCCTCTCCATCCACAGGCCCTCGACCCCTGCGGCGGTTTCTAACGATGGAGTGGAGGCGGCCTTGGACCCCATGAGCGGGACGAACTCTCCATCCTGCAGCAGGCCGATCTCGGCCGTGAGCGGCCTGAACGATGCCTGATACTTCATGTAGTGTTTGCCGACACGCTCCTTTGTCCTGAACGAGTAGACCTCTCTCATCGTCTCCGTTTCAAAGACCTTCACGACGAGCTCGGCTGAACGGATATTCCGCCCCTCGAGCCTGCGTTCGAGCAGCGTGTCGGTTACCTCCCAATAGAGAAAACTTACATCCGCATTGACCGGCATGAGTACGAGCGTATCTACGTTGTAGCGATTCGGCAACTCACCGGGGCCTTCCACGTACGGTGAACACGGGTTGCGCTGGAGATATTCCCCGTCGAGGCCGGCTTTGAAGCCTTCTTCTCTCTCTCTCTTCATTGATGACCCGGCATCCCTCTTGATATCTGCACGGTGAGCAGATTCGGCCCTCTGGCAGGGGCCTTTCATTTCAGTGCTAAGCTAACAAAAGCCCGCAGTCCCTGTCAACCTGAAGTACGAAACCGTGAAACTCCTTTCGGAATCCAAATTTAATTGCCGGAGAAACAATCAATAAGGACAGGGGATGTTGATTTTGAACGGATTTTAATTTTGCAGTGGTGGCTGCCGTGATGGCAGGCACGCAAAATTGCCTCGGAGACGTA
>JAADGG010000023.1 GCA_013152485.1 Nitrospirota bacterium
TTTTTTTGCCGGTGTAATAAATTACAGGACCAGCCTTTTGGCTGCTTCATAGGCCTCGATCAAGGCAGCGGGATGATCTTTGACGGCCCCCTTGGCGTCGATGCCTGCGTAGGAGAGTGTTTCATGCTCAGGGACACTGACGGTCCTGAAAAATGCGGTTGCAGTGGCGTCGCCACACTTGAACCCGGTCTCTCTCTTCATTCCTCCCACCATAAGAACCAGGCCTTTCCTGCCGGCAGGGCTGCTTGCAATCGGTCTTTTCAGCAGATATTTCTCGCACCAGAACGACTGGCAGCGGTCGATGAGGGCCTTGAGCTGAGCGGTAAGGCCGAAGAAGAAGATCGGTGAAGCAAGAATGAAACGGTCTCCTTCGCGGATGGCCTTATAGACCTTGTCCATGTCGTCCTTTATGATGCATCTTCCAGTCTCTTCACATGCGCCGCAGTTGAGGCAGGGAGAGATCTTCATGTGGGAGGGCCTGAAGAGGGTCACGGTATGACCCTCTTCTTCCACGGCCCTTATGCACTCTCCAAGCAGAAGCTCTGTGTTTCCCTCTCTTCTCGGACTTCCGAGAAACGTAATGACTCTCAAAGTACCTCGCTTTATCCTTCCGGAATCAACTCCATGGGCTGGCCGCAGCAGACGAGTTCACCGCCGCCGACCTTTGTAACCACAACCTCGTTGCCGCAGACATTGCACTTGTACTTTTCTCCCACGTTTCTGACTGCCATTCTGTTCCCTCCTTTGTCTTAGCACGCCCATCAACAACTCCGCAGGCCTTGTACAACGTGCATAACCGTGGGACTACTTCAGGGCTTCGTATACCCTTCCCACAAGTTTTGCCGACGGTGTGAGCGTCTTGTCTCCTTCGTCTTTCCACTTGGACGGACAGCCTTCGTTTGCATGCTTTGCAAGGTGAAGGTTTGCCTTGAATTTACGCATCAACTCATCGATGTTCCTGCCGAGGTTGTAGAAATTCACCTCGGAGTTGAGAAGCTTTCCCTCTGGACTGATTATGAACGTTCCTCTCAGGGCAAGCCCGGTCTCTTCATCGTATACACCGAAGAGTCTCGACAGGTTTCCCGTCGGGTCCGATCCCATCGGGTACTTTACGTTCTCGAGCATCTTCTCTTCTCTTTGCCATGCAAGGTGCACGAACTTGGTGTCAGTGCTGACGGTAACCACCTCTGCACCCATCTTGCTGAACCGCTCGTACTGCTCTGCCAGAGCAGCAAACTCCGTAGCTCAGACGAAAGTGAAATCAGCCGGATAAAAGAACAGGATCGTCCACTTCTTGTCAGCCTTCTGTGTCTCGAGACTGAACTCCCCGAAATCGCTCTTTGACGGCTCATAAGTTTCGATACTGAAATCCGGCACGTCCTGGCCGACCTTCAAACCACAGCAAACCTCTTCCATATCAAAGCCCTCCTTTTGATTCATCAGTCCTTGTTGGCAATCAACCGCCTGACCTGATGGTTTTTCTACTCCGTTACCGTGACCTCTTTTTTCGCCTCCCACTGACCATGCAGATTACACCTCTCGATGACCCGCAACGTCGATGTTCTGTGCTTGCCTTCCTTGTGGAGCGTTACGGTTATCTCCGGCCTTGTGAATACGGGTGTAAGGTCTACCCTTGCAAGAAAATTCTCGCCGGAGTATATGTCGATCCACTGGATGTGATGACCTTCCTCCATTACATGCGGCATCTCGCCTACCTTGATGCCCACCTTGAAGGGTTCTCCCGCCTTTACGGTATCCGGACAATCTATCACCGGGGTATGCTTCTTTTCCAGGTCCGTCATGTTTGCAGGATCCTGGGGCCTGTTTATTCCACAGAAAAGACTCTTTTCCGACATGAGTTGCCTCCTCCTCTAAAGATGTTTGGTTGACATTCCACTACGCTGGCTCGAAGGCCTCCTTTGGTGCATTGCATACAGGGCATGCCCAGTCATCGGGCAGCTCCGAAAAAGGCACCTCCTCCTTCGAGTCATCATAGATGTAGCCGCATACACTGCATTTGTACATGGGACGTTCCCTCCTTTTAGGCATAGTTTTTATGATACTCTTTCACTCTCCGGGCAAATTCACGGCCGAAATCGTAACAACTCTCCTCGTCCTCTTTCGAGGGTCTGTACTGTATCTGTATCCCCGGTTCCACGGATTCGAGCTTCATGGTCTGAAACTCGTTGTAGAGCCACTTTACGGCGCCTCCTCCCCAGCCGTAACTGCCGAAGGCTCCCGCAATCCTGTCCTTTGGCCTCAGTCCCCTGAGATGAGTCATGAATTCCGCCACCGACGGGAACACCTCGTTGTTCAGTGTCGGTGAGCCGACAAGACAACCCCTCGACATCCAGAACTCCGTGATGGCGACGCTCATGGGAGTCGCGCGCAACTTTATGACCTTGCAGCCGACCCCTTCATCCATTATCCCCTGCATTATGGGAAGCGTCATCTGTTCGGTGCTGTGCCACATGGTGTCGTAAATCACCGCCACCCTGAGGTCGGCCTTGCCGTCGGCCATCTCCAGGTACATGCGCAGAACCTTCTGGGGGTCCCTTCTCCAGATGACCCCGTGGTCGGGAGCGATCATGTCGATCTCGAGCCCGAGCTTCTGTATCTGTGCAATCTTGGACTTTATGAGAGCCCCGAAAGGCATCAGGATGTTGGCATAGTAGTCCACCACCGAGTTCTCAAGCTCTGTATGCGATGAGCAATCCACAAAGTCATCGTCAAACCTTGCAGTCGAGGCAAGATGCTGTCCGAATGCATCCTGTGAGATCAGCAGGTTCGCCCCTTTCACGTATGTCATCATGGAATCCGGCCAGTGCAGCATCGGTGTCTCTATGAACTGAAGCGTGTATTTTCCGATCTTGAGTTCATCACCGGTCTTCACTATCCTTATGTCCCACTTCGATGTATCGAAGAACCTGTCCATCCCCTTCTTGCCGCGGTCCGTTATGTAGATGGTGGCCTCAGGGGCCAGCTCCATCACCCTGTCGAGGGCTGCAAGATGGTCGTTCTCTATGTGGTTGATTACAATGTTCCGGATCTTTGACGGCTCTATCAGCTCCCTGATATTGCCGATTCCGACCTCGGTGAAGTCGTGCTTCACGGTATCGACGAGAGTAACCTCGGAGTCGAGAATGAGATAGTTGTTGTACGTTGTTCCGTTCGGGGTTACGTATCCGTGAAAGTCCCTCACGGCCCAGTCGATGGCTCCGACCCAGTAAATATCCGGCTTGATTTCGATGGCTTTCATCTAAGCAGTAGACCTCCTCGTTTCAGTTTTCGGGTTGTTGACAATGACATTGTAACACATAGAGCACCTCTCTTCAACAGGATGAACGGGTCCCGTCGGTCTCGACCGGTGAAGACCCGGCTGCGAACTTCACCGGTCGAGCCGGGCCGTTTGAAGACCCGGCCGAAGGTAGTGTTGCCGGACTCAGTTTATCGTCTTTTCATGGTGAAACAGGACATGTCCGCACAGCCTGCAGGCGGTCTCGTCATCGTCGCTCCAGATCTCGACTTCTGCTTCGCACCTGGGACAGGTGACATCGGTCGGAAACGCGTCCCACCTTGTTGAACATGCGGATTTCTGACTATTCTTTTTCACGGGCCTTCCTCCATCCTTTCTCTCTCAGTCTCTTCATTCGCTCGACGCCCCAGTTCCTCAGCTTTTCTATATAGGCCTTGGGGTCGGTCTTTGCGAGCCTCGCGATCTCTTCGCGCTCCCTCTTGCTGTCGATGTGATCACCCGGATAGACTCCCCTCCAGGTGGCATAGCCTCCGTCAAAGAGCATCTCAGGCGTGAGTTTCTCCCTGAGGTTCTCCGGCAGCTTCTGTGCAAGGAACCTTGCCACCTCCATGTCATACTCGATGATCCAGCCGTTGTCGGCCAGCATCCTTTCCGGCACAAAGGAGATATCCCCGGAGCAGCTCGGACAATAGAGCCTGACGATGACCTCGCTCGTCATTACGTCGTCCCTGAAATTGAAACTCGCCTCTCTGAGTCCGCAAACACAGGAAGCCGAAAATTCTGTACACATCTTCAATCACCTCCAATAAGTGTGACTTCGTTCCTGAATGCCCCGCTGTCCGTGTCAGTCGAGCCTCGGTCTCGGAGTGCCCTCTGAGGGGGCAGGCAGAACAGGATACTCAACCTTGGGCTGAATCCCGGTTGTCGTTTTCAGGAAAGCCGTGATCTTCTCCACCTCGGCATCGGTCAGTTTTATGCCCAGCTGTGCAGAGCCCATTATGCTCACCGCTTCCTTCAGGTTCCAGACCTTTCCGGAATGAAAATACGGCGGTGTCAGCTCGATGTTCCTCAACGAGGGCGCCTTGAAGACATACTCGTCTGATTTCAGCTGGGTCACCTTGAACCTGCCCTTGTCGCCCTGAAGGATCTCCTCACGGGGCCTTTCGACCACGCCGAAGGGGTAGTAGCCCTGACCGCCCATGTTGACACCGCCGTGACATATGGAGCAGCCCTTGTCCATGAACAGCCCCAGCCCCTCTTTCTCGGTCTTGCTCAGCGCGCCCCTGTCTCCTTCCAGGTACCTGTCGAAACGTGATCCCGGCGTAAGCAGGGTGGCCTCGAACACCTCGATGGCCTTTGCCATATTGTCGAATGTCACGGGGTCCTTTTCGCCCGGAAAGGACTCTCTGAACATGCGGACGTATCCGGGCATGCTCTTCAGTGTCTTTATGACCTGCTCGGGTGTGTTGTTCATCTCGACCGATGCCTGCACGGGGCCTTTCGCCTGCTCCATGAGGTCTTTGGCCCGGCCGTCCCAGAACTGAGCTATGTTGAACACCGAGTTAAGCACGGTGGGTGCGTTTCTCGGGCCCTTCTGCCAACCGTGACCGACGGATGTCTCCTGGTAGTCCATGCCGCCCATGCCGACGTTGTGACAGGTGTTGCAGCTTATGAGGGCGCTGGCCGACAGCCTGGGATCGAAATAGAGCATCTTGCCGAGCTCCACCTTGACCGGAGTCGCCGGGTTTCCCTCGAGAACCGGTGCCGACACCGGAACCGGCTTGAACGTCTTGTTCGCCCTCTCCCAGAGGTCTCCGGCACCTGCCTGCGTTGAAGCAAACAGCGCCAGAACGAATACTGAAAACAGCATGGTTTTGATTCTCATTTCCTGGTCCCCCTTCTCCTTCAACCTTCCTTTTTTGTTTGTGGTTTTTTTTCCGGTGAACGTCGACTCATCCTTCCTTCTTCATCGTCCCGGACGCTCCGCACTTTGAACACTTCTTGGGCTTGCACCTGCCTTCCTTTGTGGCTCCGCACTCTTCACACTTGAATACAGCCATGTCGACACCTCCTTTCTTCATGCAGTCAGGGCACACACCATAGAATTCGATGTGATTCCCCGTTACTCTGAATCCCTGCCTTTGCGCGCGAGGGATGTTTATTTTGAAGTCCTTGTGCACGTCGACTATCCTTTTACAGCTAAGGCATATGAGGTGGTGATGGGGGTCGGTGTTCGGATCGTAGTGCTTTCTCTCCGGATCGATCGTCAACTCGATAATCTCTCCCCGCCTCTTCAGTGCCTCGAGCGTATTGTATACCGTTGCAAAGGACATCGTGGGAAAACTTTTCCTTACGTCACGGTAGATGTCCTCCGCCGCGGGATGGTTCGTGTTTCCGTCGAGGTAGGCCAGTATCGCCAGCCTCTGCGGCGTCAGCTTGAATCCCGTCTCCTTGCGCCTTTCCATCTGCAGGCTCCTTGTTAGAATTATTCTTATTGGATAAATGGTATCAGATAAGAATCATTCTTGTCAAGAAAAAAATTACGGCACCCTGCCGGAACGAGCCTGAGCATGGCCGGAAACCGACCCGGGACCTGCAGGAACGGACTGCGGCGACACGGGCGATTGCAAACATGTCCGTGAATCCTGTATAATTCCTATCGACGGAAGACGGACCTGCGGTGTTTTCCGGAGAAGAGAGCCTGATTGTTCTTAATGATTCGGAGGTCGCCATCAAGATAAGAACCGGAAGAGAAGTCAGGGAGGTCTCGAGGGACGAGGCCGCCGGCGTACTGAGGGAGCTCGGAGCCATTGCCATGAGGTACGACTCCACTGTGCTGGAGTTGAACGAGGCAGTGCATCTGCCCGAGGATGTCACGGTCGAGCCGGTACGGCCCGGTTCCAGCGACGGCCTCTCGATACTGAGACACAGCACGTCGCATGTGATGGCCCACGCCGTGAAGGAACTCTTTCCCGAGGCGAAGGTGGCAATAGGCCCTTCAACCGAGGACGGTTTCTACTACGACTTCGACATCGACAGGGCCTTCACCCCCGAAGACCTGCAGAGAATCGAGGAGAAGATGAAAGAGATCATCGGCAGGGACAGTCCCTTCGTCAGAAGGGTGCTGCCGCGCCAGGAGGCCATTGAGCTCTTTGAGAAGATGGGAGAGCCGTACAAGGTCGAAATTCTTCGCGAGATGGATGACGACGAGGTTTCCGTCTACGAGGAGGGCGGCTTTACAGACCTGTGCAGGGGGCCTCACCTGCCTTCTACTCGCTACATCAGGGCCTTCAAGCTCCTGAGCATTGCAGGCGCCTACTGGCGGGGAGACGAGAAGAACAAGATGCTTCAACGCATATACGGCACCGCCTTTGAGGACAGGAAGAAACTGAAGGAATACCTCGACTTTCTCGAGGAGGTCAAGAAACGCGACCACCGCAGGCTCGGCAGGGAGCTCGATCTCTTCAGCATAAACGAGGATATAGGTCCGGGCCTGATTCTCTGGCATCCAAACGGTGCCGTCATAAGGAAGACCATGGAGGATTTCTGGAGGGAGGAGCACCTGAAGGACGGATATCAGCTGCTCTACACCCCGCACATGGCAAAACTGGACCTGTGGGAGAAGAGCGGGCACTGGGACTTCTACCGTGAGAACATGTACTCGCCGATGGAGGTGGAAGGGGCAGACTATGAGATCAAGCCGATGAACTGTCCTTTTCATATCGCCATATACAAGAGCGCCCTCAGGAGTTACAGGGAACTTCCCCTCAGGTATGCGGAACTCGGCACCGTATACAGGTATGAACGGTCCGGGGTTCTCCACGGACTCTTCAGGGTGAGGGGCTTTACGCAGGATGACGCTCATATATTCTGCATGGAAGAGCAGATGGAAGGGGAGATACAGAGGGTTCTCGACTTCACTCTCTTCATACTGAAGACGTTCGGATTCGAGTCCTATGATATCTACCTGTCGACAAGGCCTGAAAAGTTCGTAGGCACCCCGGAGAACTGGGACCGTGCCACCGGCGCACTCAAGGCAGCCCTTGAACACAAGGGGCTCGATTACGAAATCGACCCCGGCGAGGGCGTCTTCTACGGGCCGAAGATCGACATAAAGGTGAAGGACTCCCTCGGCAGGCCGTGGCAGTGCAGTACCATCCAGGTCGATTTCAATATTCCCGAGAGGTTCGATATCACATACAGGGGAGCCGACGGCAGGGAGCATCAGCCGATAATGATCCACAGGGCATTGATGGGATCTCTCGAGAGGTTCTTCGGCATCCTCATAGAGCACTATGCGGGGGCATTTCCCCTCTGGCTTTCTCCCGTGCAGATTGGTATAATAACTGTAGCGGAAAGGCACGTCGGCTATGCCGAAGAGGTCAAGCGGGGGCTTGAGAATGCGGGGATACGCTGCGAGGCCTTCTTCGACAATGAGAAGGTCGGCTACAAGGTACGTCAGGCAACTGTCAGAAAGGTGCCTTATTCGGTTATAATAGGCGACAGGGAAACGGAATCCGGCAGGCTGACGGTCAGAAAACGCAGCGGCGACAACGTCGGTCCCTACGGACTCTCGGAGCTGATCACCTGGATAAGGGAAGAGATAGAGTCGAGGAGTCTGACGCCGAGACTGTGACGTTCTTGGAGCGGACAGAGAAGGAGTCACGGTGTTAACCCAAGGACCTGCAGGTTGCAGTCTTAAAAATCAGGAGGTGTGGTTATAGCACAGGAATACAGAGTAAACAACAGGATCCGGGCAAGAGAGGTCAGGCTTATCGATGCCGATGGTGCACAGCTCGGCATAGTTCCCCTCCGAGAGGCCCTCAGGATTGCAGAAGAAAGAGGCTTGGATCTCGTTGAGGTGGCATCGAATGCAAAGCCCCCGGTCTGCAGGATCATGGACTACGGGAAGTTCAAGTACCAGCAGAGCAAGAAACACACCCACCGCAAGACCATAGAAGTCAAAGAGGTAAAGGTGAGGCCCCAGATAGACAAGCACGATCTGGATTTGAAGATAAAGCATATAATAAGGTTCCTCGAGGCCGGCAACAAGGCCAAGGTGACCATGTTTTTCAGGGGAAGGGAGATCGTAAGGCCTGAACTCGGCATGAAGGTCTTCCATAAGATTATAGAAGAGCTCGATGACAGGTATAACATAGAGAACAAGCCGAGGCTCGAAGGCAAGAGCATTACGATGATAGTGGCGCCGAAGTAGTGAATCGCCCGGTTACCGTATACGACACGACTCACCGTCAAGACGTATAAATCCAGTATTCAGGAGGAAGCAGATGCCGAAGATAAAGACCCATAAAGGGGCGGCCAAGAGGTTCAAGATTACAGGATCGGGTAAGGTAAAGAGGTGGAAGGCGAACAAGAGCCATCTCCTTACGGGCAAACCCGGCAAGAGGATGAGGAACTTGAGGGAGAGTGCCCTCGTGGACAAGACACAGGAGAAGACCATAAAGTCACTTATGCCTTACAGCTGATCGACCCGCCGGCTGTATTGACCGGCTGATTCACCTGTTTTTTTTCATCGTTGACAGACAGCGTTCAACAAATCAACTGAATTGGAGGTTCGGGAGAATGCCGAGAACGAAAGGTGGCTATAAGACAAGGAGAAGGAGAAAGAAGATCCTTGGTATGGCGAAGGGATATTACGGCGCGAGGAGCCGCTGTTACAAGGTGGCGAAGCAGGCCGTGGAGCATGCCCTGAGGTATGCATACAGGGACAGGAGGGCGAAGAAACGCGAGTTCAGGAGTCTGTGGATAGTGAGGATAAATGCCGCTGCCAGGGAGGCAGGCCTGACATACAGTCAGTTCATCAGCGGCCTGAAGAAGGCCGGCATAGGGCTGGACCGCAAGGTCCTGGCCGATATCGCCTACCACGATCCCAAGGCGTTCAACGAGCTTGCCGACAAGGCACGGCAGGCGCTGGCCGCGTAGCTGAACAATGGGGGGGATAGACCGGCTCAGAGAAGAGTTCGAGAGGGACTGCAAGGGAGTCTCCTCCCTGAAGCAACTCGAAGGTCTCAGGATAAAGTATCTAGGCAGGAAAGGGCTCTTGACCCAGAGGTTAAGAGCCCTTTCCGCGTTGCCGCCTGCGGAAAGACCGGCAGCCGGCAAGGAGATAAACGTCCTGAAGAGGCATATCGAGGCCGAGATCAAGAGACGGGAGGCGGACCTCTCCGCCGCCGAGTTGAAGAAGAAGGCCTCAACCGGGTTCGTCGACATCACCGTTCCCGGTAAATACATCCCCTCGGGCAGTCAGCATCCGGTAAACAGGGTTCTTGAAGAGATTGTAGAGATATTCGTCTTCATGGGCTTTACCGTGGAAGAAGGGCCGGAGGTGGAACTCGACTATTACAACTTCGAGGCCCTCAACATCCCGAGAGATCATCCCGCCAGGGACATGCAGGATACTTTTTACGTGCGGACGGACGTGGAGGGGCACGGGGATGCCGGGGCTGAAAGCGACGTGGTCCTGAGGACCCACACATCGCCCGTTCAGATAAGGGTCATGGAGAGACAGACACCTCCGCTGAGGTTTATCGCCCCGGGAAAGGTATACAGGTGTGATGCCGACGTCTCTCACACGCCCATGTTTCACCAGGTGGAGGGCCTCATGGTTGGAGAGGATATCACGTTTTCCCACCTGAAGAGTCTCCTCAAGCTCTTCATCCACAGTCTCTTCTCCCCTGATACTCCAGTGAGGTTCAGACCGAGCTATTTCCCCTTTACCGAACCATCCGCCGAGATCGACATAGGATGTATTCTCTGCAGGGGGGAAGGATGCAGGGTCTGCAAGGGTACGGGCTGGCTCGAGGTGCTCGGTGCGGGTATGGTCCATCCCAAGGTCTTTGAATGCGTGGGTTACGACACGGAGAGATATACCGGCTTTGCCTTCGGCATGGGTGTCGAGAGACTTACCATGCTGAAGTTCGGAATAGACGATATCAGGCTCTTCTATGAAAACGATCTCAGGTTCCTGAGACAGTTCTGACCCTGTGTTGTCCTGCTCGCTCCCTGATGTAGAGTTGTCTTGAAACCTGAACGGCCCGGAGTCGGCGGGCATCCTCTGGGCTCGATCCTTGATTCCGGCAAGGTGTTTATGGAATGAAACCACTCAGAGACATGCCGCTCGCCAGAAAGTTCTTCTTCGGTACAGGCCTGATAATAGTGCTGTTCTGGTGCGTGTTCAATGTCCTCATCTATCTCAACCTGAAAGACAACAGCATCAGGCAGACATATGAGAAGACGGATATACTCTTCTCACACATCCAGGCCACCATAGATTATATAAGAAAACAGCTGAGACCCAAGCTCTTTCACATCCTGCCCGATGATGCCTTTGTCCGTGAGGCGATGTCCGTCTCCTTCATGAACAGGGAGATAATGTCTGAGTTCAGAAAGCGCTTCTCCGGCTTTGAGTACCGCAGGGTCGCGATAGACCCCATGAACCCCGAAAACAGGCCTGACGATATAGAGCTCAGATACATCGCCCTGTTCAGGGAAGGAAAGACCGGTGTCCAGAAGGAGATAATAGAGAGGGACGGAAGGGATTACTTCATACACGCGAGGCCTATAGTCGTCGAGGCCGAGTGTCTCTCCTGCCACGGTGCTCCCGAGAATGCACCTGCAACACTTGTCGGCCTGTACGGGACAGAGGGCGGCTTCAACCGTAAGCTCGGGGAAATAATAGGGGTGGAGTCCATAGCCATTCCCCTCGACGAGACGTTGTCTCAGATAAGGAGCCTGGTCCTGTCCATATTCTTTACCGGCATAGTCGGTGTCTTCCTGCTCTTCCTCACGGTCAACTACTACATAAACATCGTTGCCATAAGACCGATAAGGAGCGTGAGCAGGTTCTTCAAGTCGGTCGTCGAGGACGGTCGTGATCTCGACACGCGGCTGATCGCGAGAAGCAGGGACGAAATCGGCGAGCTCGTCCGGTCGTTCAACCAGATGATGGACTACCTCAAGAGCTCGGAAGAACAGCTCAGGAACTCGGAAAGTAAATACAGGAGGATATTCGAAGGGTCGAAGGATGCCATATTGGTGGCTGATTGTGAGGGGAGGATCCAGGATATAAACAGGGCGGGCCTGGAACTCTTCGGCAACAGCGGCAAGGAAAGGCTCATCAATGAAAAAACACTGCCATCCCTGTTTCTCGACAGCCGCCGATACGACGACTTCTTCGCCAGCCTCAGGGAGGCAGGATATGTAAAGGACTACGAGACACAGCTGAAGGGGATCGGCGGTAAAGTGGTGGATGTCCTGATCACCGCGAGCTTCAGGATGGACGAAGATGGAAATGTATGCGGGTACGAGGCGATCATCAAGGATATCACGGAGTGGAAGGAGGTTCAGGAGCAGCTCAAGGAGGCCGACCGGCTCGCCTCCATAGGACAACTCGCCTCGGGACTCGCCCATGAGATCAACAATCCCCTCGGGATAGTCATGGGCTATACCGGCCTTCTTCTCAAGGAGGCGGGTGATGACAGCCCCTTGAGGGATGACCTCCGCATCGTCTACAAGAATGCAGAGGCGTGCAAGAGGATAGTCGAGGACCTCTTGAAATTTTCGAGAAGAACGGAGACAAGGCCCGAACCTCACGACATCACAGCGATAGTAGATGAAGTCATCGAGATGTTTTCTTACACGTTCGAGGAGAGGGGGATACGGGTGGTGAAGGATTATAAAGCCGGGATCCCGGAGGTGATGGTCGATGCCGAAAAGATCAGACAGGTCTTCATGAACATCGTGATGAATGCGTGTCAGGCCATCGGGGCGGAAGGCACCGTGGAAATAGGGGTTTGTTACGGGGATGCCGGCAGAGAGGTTATAATAAGTATAAGTGACGACGGTGCGGGTATTCCAGACGTGATAAGAGGCCGGGTGTTCGAGCCTTTCTTCACCACCAAGGAGCCGGGAGAGGGCACTGGCCTGGGGCTTTCGGTAAGTTACGGGATCATCAAGGAGCACGGCGGGGACATAATGTTTGAGTCGGTCGAAGGTGAAGGGAGCACGTTTATCATAAAGCTGCCCTTGCGACCGTAACCGGAGGGAGCGCGACCGGTGCCTGAGGCGACAAGGGAGGCTGCGGGATGATGAAAGAGAGAGTGCTGGTTGTGGATGACACGAAGGACATGGTCTCCTTCCTCAAAAGGCTCATATCTTCAGAGTTGGGGGTCGAGGTGGTGGGAGTGTTCAGGGCTTCGGATGCCGTCGAGACCGTCTCCGGCGGCAGTGTCGACGTGGTGATCGCGGACGTAAAGATGCCGGAGAAAGACGGTGTGACACTGTTGAGGGAGTTGAAGACCATCGATGAGGACATAGTCGTGATCCTCCTCACAGGCTATGGAACGGTGGACATGGCGGTGGAGTCGCTCAAGCTCGGGGCCTACGACTTCCTCACCAAACCGATCGACAACGACAGGCTTCTGCACACGGTCAAGAAGGCCCTTCAGTTCAGGATGGTTCTCAAGGAGAAGACACGCCTCGAGGAGACCATAAAGCACTCGGGACTCAGCAGGGAGCTGATAGGCGAAAGCAGGGTCATGGAAGAGCTGATGGAGAACATAAAGACCGTGGCCGGAACCGATGAGACGGTGCTCATAACCGGGGAGACCGGGACCGGAAAGGAACTCGCAGCCAGGACGATCCACCGGATGAGCAAGAGGGCGCGGGGACCGTTCATCGCCGTCAACTGCCCCGCAATTCCCGAATCCATCCTCGAGAGCGAACTCTTCGGTTACAAGAAGGGGGCCTTTACGTCGGCAGTCTCCGACAAGAAAGGCCTGTTCGAGGTCTCAAACGGCGGTACCATCTTCCTCGACGAGGTTGCCGACATACCTGTCTCCGTCCAGACGAAACTGTTGCGGGTGCTGCAGGAGAAGGAATTCAAGCCCCTCGGAGATACGAGCAGTGTAAAGGTCGACGTTAGGGTGCTCGCCTCCACGAACCAGGATATAGAGGGCAAGGTGGAGAAGGGGCTCTTCAGGGACGATCTCTATTACAGGCTGAACGTCATTACGATCAGGATGCCCTCCTTGAGCGAACGGATCGACGACATTCCCCTGCTTTCGAGACACTTTCTAAGACGGTATGCGATAGAGTTCGGCAAGGAGATACGGGATTTTACCGAAGACGCCATGGCCTATCTTACCGCGAGGGAATGGAGGGGGAATGTGAGGGAACTGCAGAACGTGATAAAGAGGGCCGTCATATTTTCAAGAGGGCCCGAGATAGACAGTTCCTGCTTCCAGGGACCGTCCAGGATCAGCCCCTGCAAGGACATCGTGCTGAACGATATCCTGTCGCTGGACTACAGGATGGCGAGGAACAAGGTGCTCGAACGTTTCACCGTAAGCTTTGTAAGAAACCTGCTTCAGAAGACCGATGGAAACGTTACGAGGGCCGCACGGATGGCTGGTATGGAACGGCAGTCCCTGCAACACCTGATGAGAAAGTACGGGATCAACCCCCAGGACTACAGGAAAGAGCCTGCAAGATAATGTTTGCACAAGTGCAAACACTTGCTGGCACTGCAACATGACGGTTGCACTCCGAGCCGCTGCGCCGGACGTGTGCCGGCACGATCCTGTCCGGATTATCCTTCAAATCCAAAGTGTTGCCTCCCTGCGACCTCGGCGTCGTCTCGCTCTCTTTTCCTGGCACGGTGCTTGCTGGTACCGGAGGCGGCCGACCAATGGAAACCTATATCAATTGTCAATGGAGGTGCCGAGATGAAAGAGATGCCCGAGGAAACCAAGAAGGAGCCGGCTTCCGGTTCTTTGACCGGCGCGGCCCTCGAGGCCGAGGATGTATTGGCCGGAGCCGAGCCCTGGGAGCCGGTTGAGACCAAACTGGTGGTCTGGTCGCTGGTTATCGCTGCGGTGGCTTTGATAATCGGTCTCATAGTTGTACCTACGTCTATCCTCCACACGTCATGAAAATGGAACTCGTCATATGGCATGACGGCAGAAACTGGGTCGTAAAGAACGAGCGTGTGACCCTTGCGGCCCGGACCCTCGACGAGCTCGACTTGGAAGTGGAGAGGTTTTTGAGAGCCCATGGCCTGGTCAGAGAGGGCGAGATGACCGAGGTCTTCATGACGTTCGACAACTCAACAATTCCCCAATGGATCCGTCAATACTCCCAGCACTACTTCAACAGGGTGCTGGAGGTGAAAGGTTAGTTGAAGGTTTTTGAAAAACTTATCAGGACACCGAGAAAAGTCAGGACAGGAGGATAGTCATGACGGACCTTTCAAACAGGAGATGGTATTCCGGTATGCTCACCCAGGAAGACTGGTGGGCGGTATGGCTTGGGGTCGGGTTCTTCTTTCTTTCTCTCTTCAATCTTGCCGGTATCGACCTTGTCGGCTGGATCACGTATCCGACAAAGTGGGTCCTGCATCCACCCGAGGGGGGTAAGGGTGCCGTCAGTCATGCCTTCTATGCCCTCGGCAAGAAATACAGCGTAACGGCCAAGGGCTTCTACAAGGGGTTGGGGTGGTGGAGCGTACTGTGGACGTACGTCGTATTCACCATCGCCACCTGTATCGGTGCTGCATTCATGCGATGGAACATGAAGAGGTTCTTCACGGGCTGGACCATCATATATTTCCTCACCATAGCCACCTGGTTCGTCGGGCATCACGCCTTCATAGCCGCGAACAAGATAAACATGAAACAGTATGGACTGAACTTCGCACTCTCCCTCGGCGGAGGCGGCTCGTTCATCCTGGCACTGATCGTGGGCCTCGTCATAGGGAACTTTTTCAAGCCTTTTGCAAACTATCTCAGTGAGGCCGCAAAGCCGGAGTGGTACATAAAGACGGCCATAGTCACGCTGGGAGTGAAGCTCGGCTACCTGCCTATAAAGCTGGCCGGCTTCTCCCACAAACTCGGCAAGGAGGCTGCAAGCCTCACCTTCGACCTCTTCGTAGCGGGAGCCGCGGCCACTGTTGTGGCCTATCTCGTGTTCTGGCCGGGTGTGTACGTGATATCGAGAAGGCTCTTCAAGCTGCCGAGAAAGACAGCGGCCGTGCTCGGCTCCGGCATATCGATATGCGGCGTCTCCGCGGCCGTGGCCACCGGAGGGGCGGTGAGGGCGAAGCCGGTGGTCTCGATAATGGTCTCAGCCCTGGTGGTCGTCTGGGCCGTTATCGAGCTTGTCATCCTGCCTGGATTCTTCACCCATGTATGGCCCGGCACGAATGATCCGCTTGTCGCAGGTGCGGCCATGGGGATGTCCGTAAAGACCGACGGCGCCGATGCCGCGGCGGGTGAGCTGATGGATGAGTTCATGCGCAACAAGATAGAGTCTGAAACCGATGGGGCGGTAATATGGCCCTCCGGCATAATAACCGCAAGCGCAGTCATGACCAAGGTCTGGATAGACATGTTCATCGGAATTTGGGCCTTCGTCCTCGCCCTAGTATGGGTCTACAAGTTCGAACGCCGAAAGGGCGAGAGGGTTCCGGTCTCGGAGGTCTGGCACAGGTTTCCCAAGTTCGTCATAGGCTATTTCTTCTGCTGGTTCTTTCTGCTCGCCCTTTACTTCGGCCCCGGACAGAGCGGTGCTGCAGAGGCCATGCCTTTTCTTAAGACCGTGAAGGCCGGTGCAGTTCCCATCGAGAAAGGAATGCGAAAGCTCTTCTTCATGCTCACGTTCATGAGCCTCGGCATCATTACAGACTTCAAGAAGCTGAAGGAAGCCCAGTTCGGTAAGATGGTATGGGTCTACTTTGTGGCCCTGTTCGGGTTCATCATTCCCGTTGCCATCGTCATAGCCTACCTGTTCCATCACGGCATGCAGATACCGAATATCGCCGGATTTGTAAAGTGACGGGTGGAAAGGGGGGCCGGTCTGCGGAAAACAGCGGCCGGATGCCGGTGTCACGTGAAACAAGGGCTGGAGCAGCCGCAAAATGTACTGAACGGCGGCGCATCATCCGCTAAAGGGGGACCGGAACAGGCAAGTCGTCAGCAATGAGGAGGGAGCTATGGAAGAGAAGAAGCCGGAGATAACCGAGTCCACGGCCACGCAGTTCGTCGTGGTCAGGGACAAGTCAGGCAGGGAATTCGTCTGCAGGCTCTCAGACCTGAAGGATCCCTCGACTCTGACCGAAGAGGACAAGAAGCGATGCTATGAGAATGTCGAGGAGGCATTGAAGGAACTGGAAGGGCTGTAGTGGCCGGCGGCTCGGGTTCATGCCGAGGCAGCGGCCGGGAAGGGCGTTTCGGTAAAATGGTGCACCGTTATCAGAGCACGCAGCAGCGGCACGTGGAAGGGGGCAGCGAGGCGAGATTGCGCGCGAGGCATCTGAAGGAGCTGAAGACGAAGGCGAGGTTTCTGAATCGTGTATCGCTCTTCTCGGCGGCGGTCTTTTCAGTGCTTATCGCGAGGACATACCCTGCAGGGCGGGGCGACGGGGGTGTCTTGCTCTTTGCCGTCGTCATGGTGGCCGTCTCTGCGGGGTTATATCTTCTTACGAGGCGAATAGCGGCCACACTCGGCGGTGACCCCGATGAGGCCGAGGTCTCCAGGTGGGAGAGGTTTCTGTCCTGCTACTACTACCCATCCTTTATCTTCCGCAGAAAGCGCAATCCCTTCATAGTTTCCGATGACGAGGACGTTTAGACGAAGGCTCTCGCGATATACAGGGCATAGAAGAGTCCTCCGGAAAGGAGCAGCCAGCCGGGCAACTCCTTCTTGACGGATACCGTTGCCAGGATTATGCCGGCCATGACTATGGCGGAGAGGACGTTCTGGATCTCCATGCCCCCGAGCCTCCAGTCGGTGAAGAAAAGCCCGATGGAGACCGGGATGGTCGACTGAAATACCATTGCGCCGGTTATGTTGGCAAGACCGATCGTGTCCCTGTTCTTCAACGTCCAGGTTATGGAATTGAACTTTTCGGGCAGTTCGGTGGCCACCGGCGTTATCAGCAGGGAGAGTACAAGCGGTGATATCCCGGACTTGACCGAAGAGACCGTCAGGTATTGCACGAAGAGATAGGCCCCCATAACTATGAAGAAGAGGCCCACTGCCGTCTGTACGAGTATCCACCTGAGCGTTCTCGGACAACCGAGAAAGATGCCGAGGTGAAAGTTGTCTGTATACTGCTCTCCTTCCTCGGCCTCGTGCTTGAGGGAATAGTAGAAGAATGCCGCATAGACGAGAAGCAGAACCGCTGCCGAGGCGTGATTGACGGCCCTGTTTTTCAGGAGAGACACTGCGAGGACTATCAGCATGACCGAGATGAAGTACTTCAGTTCGAACTTCAGGGCCTTGACATTTACCTTCATGCTTGCCCTGGGACGGCCTCGGACCATACGGTGAATCACCACGGTTACTCCCAAGAGAAACATGGCAAGCGTACTCAGCATGAAGGGTGCCCCGAGTATGGCCCCCACGGCGATCCCTTCGCCGTGTCCCCCTTTGCCGAAGAGCAGAGCGAGGACCGGCACTATGGTTTCAGGAAGAGCGGTTCCCACTGCTGCAAGGAGACTCCCCACGGTTGCGTGGGACATGTCGAACCTGTCGCCGAAACACTCCACGCCGTTGGCAAACAGCTCACATCCGCCCAGTATTATGATTATGCCCCCGACAAGCCCGGCTGCAAGCAACAGGTAGGACGGGTCTTCCGCCATGCCCGCCTTGCCGGACAGGAACCGTACCGCTGCCGTGATCAGTGTCAGTACGACGGTCAGGGCGAAGTATCTCATTCCTCTTTCATCCTTGCTCCAGCTCCAGTCTGTCGACCACGGCCTTCCGTGCAATACCCGACACGCGTTCGGCATGCGTGAAAGCCGCCGTTTACACCCGTAAGGCTGAGGTGAGCGGACGGTCAAACTCCATATATTAACATAAACGGAGAAAGAGCGGGCATCACCGCATTGGATCAAAAAGTGTCCCCGAAAAAACAGCTCGTTTCACGGACACCCTGTCTTGATCCAACGGGTCATCGCCGTGCTCTGCGCAGGGCGGCCGAGAAGGTCATTCCGTTTAACCGCAACGCTGCTGCGGTATTTCGCAACGGTTCCGTGCGGCGGACAGGGTGTCTTGCACGAATATCCTTTTAAAACAGGGACTTGCAGGTTGAGCCGTTACTGGTATGTAACTTGATAATACATGTTGCATAGGGGAGGGGAGCCTGCCTTGCTCCAGCCGGTTTTATCGGGAGTAACAAGACCGGCTTTTGCGGGCACGACGATTGATGTGAACAAAAAAGACAAGAGGAGGAAGGGTATGAAGAGGAGAGTCATGTACAGTCTTGCAGCATTGTTTGTCTTCCTGTTTGCCGGGTGCAGCTTGCCCGGCGATGAAACGACGGTCACCGACCGCTCCGTGGCTGTGAAGACATCGGCTGTTGTCCCGGGCGAAGAGTGTCCCAACGGCGGCATATCGATCGATACAGGGATAGACGAGAACGGCAACGGTATACTAGACCCCGAAGAGGTGGACACCACCCAGGTCGTCTGTAACGGCACTGACGGCGCAGACGGTCTTGTCTCGCTCATATCCATCAGCGATGAACCTGCCGGTGAGAACTGTACCGCCGGGGGGGTGAAGATCGAGACGGGGCTGGATGAAAACCTCAACGGCGTTCTTGATCCTGAAGAGGTCCAGGACACGAGGTATGTCTGTGATGGAACCGACGGCACGGATGGCGCAGACGGCGCCGATGGTGAAAACGGTACGGACGGACTGAACACCCTCGTATCCATAAGCGAGGAACCCGCCGGAGACAACTGTGAAAGCGGCGGCATAAAGATAGAGGCCGGACTCGATGATGACCGTGACGGCCTGCTCGATCCCGAAGAGGTCGACGACACCCAGTTTGTCTGCAATGGAACGGACGGAACGGGAAGTCCGGGATCTCTCATATCGGTAAGCGACGAACCACCGGGAGCAAACTGTACCGACGGCGGCATAAGGATCGACACCGGGCTCGATGACGACCGCGACGGTATTCTCGATCCCGAGGAGATAGACAGCACCTCATACCTCTGTACAGGCACGGGTACCTCGACCGGTGACGGCACGGACGGACTGAACTCCCTCGTCTCGGTGAGCACCGAACCCGCCGGAGCAAACTGTGAAAGCGGCGGCATAAAGATAGAGTCAGGACTCGATGCAGACCGTGACGGCCAGCTCGATCCCGAAGAGGTTGACGGCACCGCCTACGTATGCAACGGGACGGATGGTACCGACGGCCTTGAGTCCCTCGTATCGGTAAGCAGCGAACCATCCGGAGCAAACTGTGCAAACGGAGGAGTGAGGATCGATACCGGCTTGGATGACGACCTTGACGGCATACTCGATGCAGCGGAAATTGACGATACCGCCTATGTGTGTAACGGCACGGGAGACGGCACCCTTGTCCTGACCTACAAGGTGGGCGGCACGGTCAGCGGCCTTGCAGGTACTCTGACACTTCAACTCAACGAAGACGAGGAGATCGACCTTACGGCCGACGGCTCTTTTGCCTTTTCAACAAGGCTCGGAAGCGGTGCAAGCTACAGTGTTACGGTCGCTGCTCAGCCCTCAAACCAGACCTGCACGGTCGTAAACGGCACCGGCACCGTTCCCGGTGCAGACGTGACAGGCATTCTCGTCTTCTGTTCTTCGGACACCTACACCGTGGGAGGTACGGTCAGCGGTCTCTCCGGCACCCTCATACTCCGGAACAACGGAGGCGATGACCTCTCTGTCACCGCTGACGGCGACTTTGTCTTTGCAACACCGATCGCCGACGGTGCCACCTACAACGTCACCGTATCGAGTCATCCCGACGGTCAGACATGCAGTGTGACAAACGGTACCGGTACCGTCTCGGGGGCGGATGTTACGGATGTCGGCGTGGCCTGCCTGCCTGACAGTACAGTACCTGCCGTCGTCTCCACGTTTCCCGCAAGCAGTGCCGCAGACGTCTCTCTCGACGTGACGGTCATCTCGACATTCTCGGAAAAGATGGACCCGTCCACCATCACGGCTTCTACGTTCAAGCTCTACGATGACACCGCCTCAGCCGCCGTCTCCGGGACCGTAACCTATGACGAGGCGTCAAAAACCGCCTTTTTCGTTCCGGCCGACGGCCTTGTCACAGGACATGCCTATACTGCAACCGTGACAACGGGTGTGACCGACCTTGCACACAATGCACTCGATGCTGACTACATCTGGAGCTTCACCGTAGTTGCGCCGCCCGTCAATAGAACATCGGTAAAGAAGATAAGCGGCTGCGAGTTCATCGACAACGGCGCGGCTGCCACC
>JAADGG010000026.1 GCA_013152485.1 Nitrospirota bacterium
GCCTAAGTTTGCAAATGTCATACCCTTGTGCGATAATAAGACCTGAAGCACTGGCAGGGGGGGGCGACCTGCCGGATACGAACTTTCCGGCATTCACCGCTGAACAAACATTGATACAGGTTCTTCACGGCATATACATAGCCTGTCTCCTCTTCATGTCCGCCGTGCTCATGGGAAAGAGCCGGGGTGCCGCGGATGCACACCTGAAGAACATCTTCTGGGCACTGACCGTCTTTGCCATCATGAAGGCGGGGGCCTCGCTGGCAGCTTACGGGTGGGTGGCCGACGGGGCTCCGAAGCCTCTTTCCGGCGTTGTGAAGAACTCGAGGATAATCTTCGCCGTCCTGTCCAACATCTTCCTGTTTCACTTCGGGATAAGCATACTCACGTACAGGGTCGAGACGAGGATAGACTACAAGATATTCCCGGTGCTCCTGTTCGTCGGCTACATGACACTCTATGTCTCCGGCTCGGTCGAGACGGCCGATCTCGTGAAGACGAGCAGGTTCAGCTTCGCCTACAACGGCGCCATACTCGGCTTCGTGGGATGCATCAACCTCTATCTCCACAAAAAGAGGACCGGCGGCAGGCGCAGGGTACTGTACGGGCTGCTGATGCTGGGAACCGGGCTCCTTGCATACGCCGTCACAGAGGGGATACTCAGCTCGAGCAGTTCGCCTGGAACGGGCATCAAGATTCTCGAGGTGGTCACCGCGGTCATACTTGCAGCCGCATCAGTGCTCGTGACCGGCCTGCTGAAGAAGGAGACATCGAGGAAGATCGGGTTCATATGAGACGCCGGAAGGGCCTGATTCCGGAAAACATGATCATGCCGCAGACCCGGGGAGGGCTCAATAAAAGCCCTGAAGCTCCCCCTCCACCCGATCCACGGAAAAGGGCCGGTCAATCAATGGAGCGTCCTTGATGACGGGGATTCTCTCTTCAAGGGTCGGCCTGGTGTTTCTGTATATGATCCCCGTCGGTATCCTCTCCCCCCACTCAAGGGCCCTCCTGAACGCCTCGGTCCTGTCGAAGGGATCGTGGTCGTCACCGATACGGTATACCCTTTCGCTGTACCACCGGTAGGTGTTGACCTTGTTGAACGTCACGCACGGCTGGAGTATGTCGAGGAGAGCGAATCCCCTGTGTTCGATGGCCTCTTTCATGAGCTCCTTGAGCAGATCCGTATCACCCGCAAATCCCCTTGCAACAAGACTGCAGTCGAGGGCGACCGCGAGCGCCAGGGGATTAAGGGGTTCCGACAGGCTGCCGAAGGGCTGGGTCTTTGTGACCACGCCCTCCATGGTCGTAGGTGATGCCTGGCCCTTTGTAAGGCCGTAGACCTGGTTGTCATGGACGAAGAGCTTTACGTTCACGTTCCTCCTGACGGCGTGGAGCAGGTGGTTGCCGCCCTCACCGTAGCAGTCTCCGTCGCCTGCTACTGCAATGACCGGCATCGTGTGGTTTGCAAGCCTCATCCCGGTTGCAACTGGTAGTGTACGTCCGTGGAGGCCGTTGAAGGTATTGCACCTCATGTAGTGCGGAAGCTTGGCTGCCTGTCCTATGCCCGAGACGATGGTGATCCCGTGAGGCTCTATGCCGAGTCCGACGAGCGTCTCCTTGAGTGCCTTCAGGATCGCGAAGTTCCCGCACCCGGGGCACCAAGCCGGGGTGATCCCTTCATAGTCTTGAAACGTACTCACGAAGCTCTCCCGCAAGGCCCTCCAGCGTGAAGGGCCTGCCGTCGTATCTGTTTATGTGTGCATCGAAGCCGTACCCTGTCTCAGCCTTCATAAGGCGCGCGAACTGGCCGGTCGCATTGTTCTCCACACAGACGGTGAGTCTTGCACTCTCAAGAACACCGAGGTAGTCGAACCCTTCTGTGGAAGGAAACGGATAGATCTCGCTGAAGTGTAGCATCGCTATCGCGTGGTCCCGCGAGAGCATGTCGACCAGCTCTTTCATGACCCCGTACGTCGAGCCCCAGCCGGTTATCACTACCTCCGGCCGGTCGCTGCCGTACAGGAGCGGGGGCCGGATCTCCAGCCTTATCATGGGCAGCTTCTTCAGAAGCCTCTTCTGCATCATCTTCATCCTCGTCTCTGAATCCTCTATCATGTGCCCCTCTTCGTCGTGCTCGTCACTGTCCGTCACCACCACATGGACCGACTTCCCGGGGACGGCCATGGGCGATATTCCGTCACCCGTCAGCAGATGGCGCCTGTAACCCGCAAGCCCCTCGAGGGCCCCGCCTCTCAGCCTGTAGTCGTGATTCCTCAGCCTGCCGGTATCGAGACCGCTGAGAGTCCACTCACTGTCTGCAAGGTACTGGTCCGACAGTATGAGGACCGGAATCTGGTACTTTTCCGCCAGGTCGAAGGCCTTGTTGGTGAGGTAGAAGGCCTGCTCCGGCGTGCCTGGAGCGAGGACGACCCTTGCAAACTCGCCATGCCCTGCGTGGAGGACGAAGAGGAGATCGGACTGTTCGGTCCTTGTGGGCAGCCCGGTTGCCGGACCCGGCCTCTGCACCTCAGCCGCCACCAGCGGGGTCTCGGTCATTGCGGCAAGCGAGAGCCCCTCGACCATAAGGGCGAAACCACCGCCAGAACTGCCGGTCATGGCCCTCACGCCTGCAAAGGAGGCACCGAGGGCCATGTTTATCGCTGCTATCTCGTCCTCTGCCTGCTCCACGACGATGCCGTGCTCCGCTGCCCTTGAGGCGAGGAATATCATGATGCCGGTAGACGGTGTCATGGGATATGCCGCATAAAACCTGCATCCGCTCATGAGCGCACCGAGACCGACCGCGTCGTTGCCGTTCATGAGCATGAACGGGCCCTTTCCCGGCCGTGGGACGCTGAAGTCACATGCGTCACACACCTTCAAGGCATACTCGTGGCCTGCCCTTGCCGAGGCCATGTTTCTCCCGGTGACCTCACTTCCCTTCTTCTTGAACCTCTCCATGATTATGCCTTCGAGGATGCCCAGGTCCATGCCGAGCATTCCCAGCACTGCGCCGACGGCGACGGTGTTTGCCATGATCCTGTCACCGCCTGCATCAGCAGCGATAGCCTCGAATGGTATGTCCACGAACTCCGGAGAGTCGAAAACCCTTCCCACGGAAGCCGCGTCGTAGATTATCACGCCGCCTTCGCGAAGTGCGCCCCTGTGGATATCGATCGTGTTGAGGTCAAGGGCGACGAGGATGTCGATATGTTCCCTGGGGCAGGAGACCTCCCTGTCGGAGAACCGAATCTGGTAGAAATTGTGCCCGCCGCGTATACGGGACATATAGTCCTGATGTGTAAACACATGGAAGGACGAACGGGAGAAGACCCGCGCAAGCACCCCTCCTATGGTCTGGAGCCCCTGACCCGCCTCTCCGCCTATCCTGATGGTGTAATCCACTGATCCTCTTTGTCTCCCTCAAGGGTCACGGCCCCTTTGCCGGGCCCCTGCCGACGGCGCCGCCTCCGTGCGGCAGGCCCCGACTGATAGTATATCACCACTTTCCCTGCATGGCAACAAAAACCGTATCAGGCCCATACTTTCCGATAAACAGTGCAAGTCCCTGCAGGACACCGAAGACACCGAGTGTATACGGCCGTCACGTCAGCCCCCGCCCCGGAGCCGCCTTCGGGTTACCGCCGCACGTCTATTCTACAGGCGTAACCACCGCCATCACGACGAGCCTTTCACCCCTGGATGCCTTGAACCCGTGAGGTACCATGGGATCACAAAGGATGGCCGTCTTCTCGTCAGCCTCTATCTCCTCGTCGCCGACCGTGAAGACTCCCCTGCCCTCGACACAATACATCATGAGCCTGAGCGGCGCCTTGTGAGGCTTCAGCTCCTGCCCCGGCTCCAGACACATCAGCGCCACCCTCATCTCGGGCTTGTCTGCGAGCATCTCCCTGGAAATCCTGTCCTCATGAAACTTGATGAGCTTCTTCAGATCCAGCACCTCTGCCATATCCTTCCTCCTTCATTCGTTGATTTTCTTCTCCTCACCAGACCCCTGACACGGCGGCACCCCGCCGCACCGTCTCCGGCAAGTCACCATACGACTATACTACACCAGAACGCCGT
>JAADGG010000001.1 GCA_013152485.1 Nitrospirota bacterium
GCGGCTAACTGTGCGCCTCGGCCCAGTTCCTTCCGCAGCCGATCTCGACCCTCATGGGCACGGAGAGATCAGCGGCATTCTCCATCTCGTGCCTGACCAGATCGGTTGCAGGCTCGAGTTCTTCCTCCTTCACCTCGAGCACGAGCTCGTCATGGACCTGCAGAAGCATCCTGCTCCTAAGCCCCCCGGTCTTCAGCCGGCTGCTTATATTGACCATCGCCTTCTTTATGATGTCGGCAGCCGTACCCTGTATAGGTGTATTCATGGCGAGCCTCTCTCCGAGGGCGCGCTTCTGGGCATTACGGCTCCTAAGCTCCGGAATCTCCCGCTTCCTTCCAAATAGGGTCCTCACATGGCCGACCCTGGCGGCATCTTCCACCACCTGCTTCACGTATCGCCTGACCCCGGGATGCTTCTCGAAGTACTGCTCGATGTATACCCTGGCATCCTCCCTCGTCGAGCCTATTGCGCCGGAGAGCCCGAAGGCGGAAATACCGTAGACCACACCGAAGTTCACCGTCTTTGCGACCCTGCGCATCTCGTGCGTCACCTCATCCCCGGAGACGCCGAACAGTTCCGCAGCAGTCCTCGTGTGAATATCGACGCCGCTTCTGAAGGCATCGATGAGCCCTTCATCCCCGCTCAGATGGGCAAGTATCCTCAGCTCTATCTGTGAGTAGTCGGCGGAGAGGAGAACAAAGCCTTCCTCGGCAACAAAAGCCTTTCTTATCCTCGTGCCCCACTCCCCCCTGACGGGGATGTTCTGGAGATTGGGATCACTGCTGCTCAGCCTCCCGGTGGCCGTTACCGTCTGGTTGAAAGATGTATGGATACGTCCTGTCTCCGGGTTGACCAGCCTGGGCAGTACGTCGACATACGTGCTCTTCAGCTTGCTCAGGGTCCGCCAGTTCAGTATCTCGCCGGGCAGCTCATGCTCGAGGGCGAGCTCCTCGAGCACGCCCACCTCCGTGGAATATCCGGTCTTTGTCTTCCTCCGGGGTCTAAGCCCAAGGGAATCGAACAGAACCGAGCTCAACTGCTTTGGTGAATTGATATTGAACTCCTCACCGGCCAGAAAGTAGATCCTCGTCTGCAACGCAGCCAGCTCCCTCTCGAGCTCTTTCGAGAGCTCCTGCAGGAGGGACGTATCCACCTTTATGCCCGTCTCCTCCATGTCGGCAAGGACCTTTATGAGCGGCATCTCTATCTCGGAATAAACCTTCTCGAGCCCGTCATCCTTCAGCTTCCTGAAGAGTACGTCCTCGAGTTCCAGGACAACGGCGGCGTTCGAGGCTGAAAACCCGGCTGCCTCGTCTACCGGCACGTCTGCAAGTGAAGATCGCTTTCCGAGCACCTCCTTCAAGGTCCTTATGCGCAGTGAGAGGTGCTCGAGGACGACCTCCTGCAGGTCGTGTCCCTGCCTGTTCGGATTGAGAAGGTACGAGGCGACCATGGTATCGTACAGATCACCCCTTACATCGATGCCAGACTTCCTGAGTACGAGGATCTGGCCCTTAAGGTCATGGCCGGCCTTACTTATCGATCCGTTCTCATATACGGCCCTGAACGCATCGAGCGCTGCCGACACCTCCGGCCCATCACGGTGTGAAACGGGCACATAGTAGCCCTTTCCCTTCTCGGGCGAAAACGCTATCCCTACCAGCACGGCACGGCCGGAAGTCTTGCCGGAGAATGCCACATCAAAGGCAAAAAGCCCCCTGATCTCATTCAACAGCCTCTCGAGGCGCCCTGACTCCAGGACTGTCTCGTATTCTCCCGAGACCGGCTGCGGAGGGATCAGCTTGAGAAACGTCCCGAACTCGAGTTCACTGAAGATGCGGAGCAGCTCCTGCCAGTCAGGCTCCCGCCGCATGCACCCGCGCACGTCGATCTCGACCGGGACCTCCCTGTCCACCCGCGCAAGCGTGAGGCTCACGATTATGGATTCCCTGTTTTCAGCGACGAGCCTTCTCAGCCTCTCCCGCTTTATGAGTTCGGGCCGGTCGAGGATCTCCTCAATGGTATGTTCCCTAAGGATCTCACACGCGGTCTTCTCACCTATACCCTTCACGCCGGGGATATTGTCGGCCGTGTCTCCTGTAAGGGCCATGATCTCGGGTATACGCTCGGGAGGAACGCCGAACCGTTCCAGGACGTCCGCCCTGCTTATGACGCGGTCCTTGACCGGGTCATATATCCATATGTGTCCATCCAGGACCTGGAGCATGTCCTTGTCTCCGGAGACGATATAGGCATCGATCCCCTGAGAGGCGGCCTTGACTGCAAGGGTGGCGAGGACGTCATCGGCCTCATAGCCGGGAACCTCGCATATCACTATCCCGAAGGCCTCGATGATCTTCTTTATGTAGGGCATCTGCAGGACCAGGTCGTCGGGGGCCGGAGGTCTTTGGGCCTTGTATTCCTCATACACCCTGTGCCTGTCCGTAGGAAGGGGGGAATCAAAGGAGACGACGAGGGCATCCGGCTCCTTCTCCCTGATTATCTTCAGAAGCGTATTTATGAATCCGTATATGGCGTTCGTGGGAAAGCCCCTCGAGTTGCTCAGCCCCCTGATCGCGTGGTATGCGCGATACACATAGGAGTTTCCGTCTATCAGATAGATGTTTGCAGGCCCTTCCATGATATCCGTTATTCTTCCGCCTCTCGAACCGGACACTCCTTCTTCGTCTCTCATACCGAGAGATATAGAAGGCATCGCGAGACCGGGTTCTTCTCAAAGACCGCGATTACTTCACGATCTGCCAAACAGGTTATTTACGCCGGGATTTCAGTTGGGGGTTCAGTATATCCATGGTGTCACCATTCATCGCCATGGCATATACCTTGTTCTTTGAAAAGGAAATCGACTGCACTCTCTGAAAGGTACATGGGATGAAAACACGGGACGGCTATGACGTCAAACTCCCTTGAAATGTTTCTCTTCTTGTCTCTCTTCTCCACCCTCACCGCAAAGAAATCCATCTCCCTGCATCCAAAGACCTCTGCGGCGGTCCGCGGAATGTTCGGCGCCACCATGTCCTCCACCAGCGTCCCCGTCTTGTTCGCCATCTCCCCCCGTCTCCTGTTCTGCTCACTCAGCATCTTCTCCGTCCGGTCCTCGAACCCACGCATCTCCCTTTCAAGCCTCCTGAGGGCGGTATCGGTGTGGACGATGGACTGCCCCGGGAGACTCTCGAGCGTGTCAACCCTGTATTCCAATGCCGGCATTTACGGAACCGCCTCCCTTACCTACATTTTAACGAAAGTCCATGTGACAAAACAACCTGGCCCTATTTGGCAGCGGCGGCCTCTTCTGCTTCCGTGACCTTTTTGTATCCGCAATCCTTGTTCGGACAGGAGACGGTTGTCTTTCCCGCCCTGTCCCTCTTCTCCACCATGTACTTGGACCCGCACTCCGGGCACTCTTCTGCCACGGGCTTGTTCCATGACGCAAACTTGCAGTCAGGCCAGTTGCTGCAGCTCCAGAAGACCCTGCCCTTCTTGCTCCTTCGCTCGATTATCTCTCCGCCGTCGAGGGGACAGCTGACTCCGGTACCGAGGGGCTTTGTGCCCTTGCACTCCGGGTAGCGCGTACAGGCAAGGAACCTGCCGTAACGGCTCTGTTTTATCACCATGGGGGAACTGCACTGCGGGCACTTCTCCGAGGTCTCCTCGACCGGCTTCAGCTTGCCGTTCTCCTCTTCAAGAGGCCTGGTGTTCTTGCACTCCGGATACCCTGTACATGCGAGAAAACGCCCGTGCCTGCCCCATCGCTTGACCATCGGCAGTCCGCAAGATTCGCAGGTTATATCCGTCGGTTCATCCTCGGGCCTGATCCTTTCCTGTGTATCCATTGCCTCGCTGAGGTCCTTACTGAAGGGCCCGTAGAACTCCCTGACCACCTTGACCCACTTCAGCTTGCCCTCTTCGACCCTGTCGAGTTCGTCCTCCATCTTGACGGTAAACCCGATGTCTATGAGCTCGGGGAAGCGCTCCACGAGCAGGTCGTTGACGAGCATGCCCAGCTCGGTCGGCCTCAGCTTGCCCTCTTCCCTCTTTACGTACTTCCTCTCCTGGATGGTAGAAAGGATTGCGGCGTATGTACTCGGCCTTCCGATCCCTTTCTCTTCAAGCGCCTTGACGAGCGATGCCTCGGTGTATCTCGGCGGCGGCTGCGTGAAGTGCTGGGCCGCGCTCATCTCCTTCAAAGAAAGCGGCTCTCCCTCTTTCAGCCTGGGCAGCAGGCCGCCCTCTCCGTTATCCTCGGCAGCCTCGCTGCTTTCGGTATACACGGCCATGAACCCCTTGAACCTTATCACGTCTCCGGAGACCCTGAACTCTGCCCCGTCTCCATCCGGCACAATGATGAAAGTCGTCTGCTCGATCTCTGCAGGAGCCATCTGGCTTGCAACGAACCTCTGCCATATCAGCCTGTACAGTGCATACTGGTCTCTCGTGAGGTATGACTTTATGGACTCCGGCGGCCTGTCCATGTATGTCGGCCTGATCGCCTCATGGGCGTCCTGGGACTGTCCCTTCTTCCTGTACGACGGGGGGGTCTTGGGCAGGTATTCCTTGCCGTACTTCTCCTTAATGAACACCCTGGCGGCTTCCTGGGCCTCCTTGGCTATCCTGACGGAGTCGGTCCTCATATACGTTATCAGGCCTACCGAGCCTTCCTCACCGAGCTCGATCCCCTCGTAAAGCTGCTGTGCCACGACCATGGTCTTCTTGGGAGTAAACCTCAGCTTCCTGGAAGCCTCCTGCTGGAGGGTACTCGTTATGAAGGGAGGGGATGGTTTGCGCTTCCGCAGCTTCTTCTCTATCTTCTCCAGGACATAGCTCTTTTTCTTCAGCTCCTTCACGAGGGCCTCGGCAGAGGCCTTGTCCCTGAGCAGGAACTCGTTTTTCTCCCGGTTTATGACGTGTTTCTGCCTGTACTTGAAGAGTCTCGCCTTGAACTCAGGCGGCACAGACCCCTCGAACAGGCCGGAGATGCTCCAGTACTCGGTGGGTTCGAACGCCTCTATCTCTCGTTCCCTCTCCACTATGAGTCTGACGGCCACTGACTGCACGCGGCCCGCACTCAGTCCCCTCCGCACCTTCCTCCACAGCAGCGGGCTCAGCCCGTACCCCACGAGCCTGTCGAGTATCCTCCTTGCCTGCTGGGCATCGACCTTGTTCATGTCGACCTTGCCGGCGTTCTTCAATGCATCCCGTACGGCCTTCTCCGTAATCTCGTTGAAGGTGATCCTGTAGATCTTGTCACCGTCCGCCTTGCCTGACTTTCCCCTCGCCTTCTTGAGTTCCTCCACTATGTGCCAGGCTATCGCCTCTCCCTCTCTGTCAGGGTCGGGTGCGAGGTAGACGACGTCGGCCTCCTTGGCGGCCTTTCTCAGCTCCTTGATTATCTTCTCCTTGCCGGGGATGACGACATAGCTGGGGGCGAAGTCGTTCTCCACGTCGACACCGAGCTCTTTCGCAGGAAGGTCCCGCACGTGTCCTATGGAAGCCTTCACGGAAAAACCCTTGCCCAGGATCTTGTTTATCGTCTTGGCCTTTGCAGGTGACTCTACAATCACAAGTGATTTCATCTTCAATACCTCATAATATAGTTAAAGTAGTCTCATAACGATACTGCCGACAACACCGTGCACGGCGGGCGAACTGTCTCCCGCCCCCATCCGGACGGGCTTGAACAAGGGCTCAGTGCCACGTCACCCTCTTGCCGTCCCCGTATATGAGGGCGTATATCTCCTCTGTATCGAGCCCGCTGTTCTTCATGAACAGGTACACGAGCACCGATTTTATCGTATCCAGGTCCTCGTCCCCTATCAACCTGGTCTTCTCGAGGACCCTCAACTCGTCATTCACCCTGAAGAGGTTGATGTCCGACATCTCGAGCTTCGTGATGATGTCGTCGAATCTCTTCTCCTTTTCGAGCTGATCACTGTTTATCACCTTGAGAATCTCCATAAACTTTCTGTACACTCCTCAAACCTCCTCTACGTTAGAAGTATCGATCCACAAACGGTCCCGCACAACCTATATATCGATATAGAATCTCTTGCCTCCGGACTGTTTCACCAGACCCTTCAGCTCGAGGGTCGTGAGGATGCCGAGCACCCTTTGCGGCGGCAACCCCGTCTGCCTGGTCAAGTCGTCGATATGAAGCGGCTCCGGAGACAGTTTCTCCGCGATCACCCTTTCTTCATCGGTCAGGGTCACGGCATGCCTCTTCCTCTCCTTTATGAATCCCTTCAGCTGCGGTGCCAATTCTTCTATTATATCAGAAGCCTTTTCAACAAGACGCGCACCCTGCTTGATCAGGGCGTTGGTTCCCGATGACCTCGCCGACGTTATCATACCCGGTACGGCAAAGACCTCACGGCCCTGCTCGAGCGCGTAACGGGCCGTTATGAGCGCACCGCTGTCGCTCGCGGCCTCGACGACGAGTACCCCGAGGGAGAGACCGCTTATGAGCCTGTTTCTCCTCGGAAAATTTTCCCGCTCCGGTTTGGTGCCCAGCGGGTATTCGCTTATGACACATCCGTCGGACTCTATCCTCTTCATCAGCCCAGCGTTCTCCGGCGGATACGGAACGTCGAGACCCGAGCCGAGAACCGCTATGCTCCTGCCTCCACACTTCAGAGCCGCCTTGTGCGCAACCGTATCGATACCCCGGGCCAGACCGCTTACCACAGTGAGTCCAGAACTGCTGAGTTCACACGCGATCCTGTCCGTCACCCTTACGCCGTAATCCGTGGGCTTCCTGGGTCCGACGACGGCAACGGCGAACCGGTCCTCCTCCGCCATCTCGCCCTTCGCATAGAAGAGCGGAGGACCGTCGCTTATCTCTCTGAGGAACTCCGGATACGAGGGATCCGTATACCTGATGATCCTTATCCCGAGTTCCTCGCACTTCCTGACCATCCTTTCTGCTCCGGCCCAGTCCCTGAACGACTTTATGGCCGAGGCAGTATGCCCGCCCACGCCCTCGACCGCCGTGAGCCCGTTCAGCGTTGCATTGAAGACAGCCTCGGGTGAGCCGAACGCCTTCAGGAGGTTCCTCGCCCTCACGGGCCCAACGTCCTTTATCGACGAGAGGGCGATCCAGTAGACAAGGTCGTCGGTCATTCTGCTCATAAAACCAGGAAACTATATCCAGGGTGATTTCCTGAAGGAGCTCGGGTCAATACAGGGAGATGAGGATCAACGCCTTCTCTGCTTCAGCCTGAGTGAGTTGAGCCTTATGAACCCTTCGGCATCCTTCTGGTTGTACACCTTTTCGGCCTCGAATGTTGCAAGGTCAGCGTTGTACAGGCTTACCGGCGAACTCCTTCCAACCACCGTACAGTTGCCCTTGTAGAGCTTGAGTCTCGCCTTCCCGGTCACGTCACTCTGAACATCATCCATCATGCCCTGAAGCATCTCCCTTTCCGGGGAGAACCAGTATCCATAGTAGACACACTCTGCGTAACGCGGAATCAGGGAGTCCCTGAGATGAAGCACCTCCCTGTCAAGAGTGATGGACTCCACAGCCCTGTGGGCGACATGGAGGACCGTACCTCCGGGGGTCTCGTACACCCCCCTCGACTTGATCCCGACGTACCTGTTCTCCACGACGTCCACCCTGCCTATTCCATGCTCCCCGGCGATTCTGTTCAGCCTCGAGAGGAGTTCGAACGGGCCGAGCCTCTCGCCGTCGATTGCCACGGCGTCTCCTCCTTCATACTCTATCTCGAGATACAGCGGGTCATCCGGTGCACGCTCGGGTGAAACCATCATCGTGTACATGTCCCCGGGGGGCTCCGCCCACGGGTCCTCAAGGACCCCTCCCTCATAGCTTATATGGAAGACGTTCATGTCCATACTGTACGGTTTCTCTTTTGTAACCGGCACGTCTATCCCCTTCGAGACGGCATAATCGATAAGGGACTCCCTCGAGTCAAACGGCCACTCCCGCCAGGGGGCTATTACCTTTATGTCCGGCTTCATGGCATAATATGTGAGCTCAAACCTCACCTGGTCATTACCCTTACCCGTTGCACCGTGGGCAACCGCATCCGCACCCTCCTTCTCCGCAATCTCTATCTGCCTCTTTGCAATAAGGGGCCGGGCGATGGAGGTGCCGAGAAGATAGACCCCCTCGTAGACGGCATTCGCCCGCAGCATCGGAAACACGTAATCCCGGACAAACTCCTCCCTGAGGTCTTCAACGTAGGCGCGGACCGCCCCTGTAGCGAGGGCCTTCTCCCTCACCGCCTCAAGGTCTTCTCCCTGTCCGAGGTCCGCACAGTATGCGATGACCTCGGCATTGTAACTGTCTTTGAGCCATTTGATCGCGACCGAGGTATCGAGACCTCCTGAATAAGCAAGAACTATCTTCATCAATCCTCCTGGAAAGAATTCAATCCGCCGGTACATTCTCTCGGGGCCTCGGCCCCGTCATCCTGCGGCTACGGATTTATACACTAAAAAATAGGACTGACGTCTGTCAAGTAAAGCGTTGAGAAAGAAGAGCCGCTTCCCTTGCCAACAGAGACTCCGAGCGGTTAAATTATTACACCGGCAATAAAACACCCGAAACCATGGTTAAAAGGTTGCAGGAAGCGATCGAGCCTTTTTATCCCTGTATCCAGGCGGCAGTTTGTCGTACCGGACTTGATCCGGCGTTATGAAAGGGTTACAGTATTTAATTGCCGAAGAAATAAACCTGTATGATCAGCCGGAGACTGATGAGAAAGAGGGACGCCCTGCTCGGAAAGGAGAGGGGAACCGTATACAAGGATCCAGGCGGCAGGGTCAACATATGCCTTGCATACCCGAACACATACCATGTGGGCATGTCGAGCCTCGGCTTCCAGGGCATATACTCCATCCTCAACAGCAGGGACGACACCGTGTGCGAACGGGTGTTTCTGCCCGACGAGGAGGACCTCGAGGAGTTCGAGCGCACAGGCTCCGAGCTCTTCGCGCTCGAGTCGGCGAGACCGCTCAACAGGTTCGACATGGTCGCCTTCTCCGTATCCTTTGAGAACGACTATCCGTCGGTCCCCCTGATGCTGCGGCTTGCACGGATCGGCGCCTTTGCGTCAGGACGCACGGAGCAGGCCCCCGTGCTTCTTCTCGGCGGCGTGTGTGCCACGTTCAATCCCGAGCCCCTTGCAGAGTTTTTCGATCTCATATTCATAGGCGAGGCAGACGGCAGCCTCGACGAGCTGGTAGAGGCCTACAAGGGGGCAGGAAGCAAGGAGGAGTTTCTCGGGACGGTCTCGGAAAGAGACGGTTTCTATGTGCCGGCCCGCCATGAAGTCTCGTACGCCGACGACGGAAGGATCAGGGAACGAAGGGCCGTCGGAAACACCCCCCTGACCATAAGGAAGAGAACCGAGAGGGTACTGAACGGCAGGCTCAGGCCGTGCATAATCACGCCGGAGACGGAGTTTTCAGACATGTATCTGCTCGAGGCGATGAGGGGGTGTGTATGGAACTGCAGGTTCTGTGTCGCCGGGCACATATACAATCCGCCGAGGCACAAGGACATCAGGGTCTTGAAACAGGAGGCGGTACACGCAATGGAGACGACCCGCAGGGTCGGTCTGATCGGGCCTTCGCTCACCGACTACCGCCATGCAACAGAGGCCCTTCAGACAGAGGGGATCGACTTTTCCATAACCTCCCTGAGGGCCACACCGAAGGCCGAGCGACTCCTCGACCTCATGAAAGGACACCGGAGCATATCCATAGCGCCTGAGGCAGGCACCGTCAGGATGAGAACGATTATCAACAAGAGGATCTCTGAAGAGGATATCCTCGAAACGGCGGAGCGGGTGTTTCAGCACGACATCCATACCCTCAGACTTTACTTCATGATCGGTCTGCCCTTCGAGACGGACGACGACATAGCCGGCATAGTCGACCTTGCAAAAAGGATCCGTTCACTCAGCAGGCGGGGCATCATCGTCCTGAGCGTGAGCACTTTTGTCCCAAAGCCTTTCACCCCCTTCCAGTGGCATCCCATGACGGCGGAGAAGACGATAAAGGCGAGGCTGAAGATGATAAAGTCCGGCCTCGACATGAACGGTGTCCGGGTGTTTCACGACGTGATAAAGTACGCATTCATGCAGGGAGTGTTTTCGAGGGGAGACCGGAGGCTCGCCGGCGTACTGCACGACATGAAAGAACCCCGCAGGTGGAAGGAGTCTCTCGGAAAGGCCGGGCTGGACCCGGGATTCTATCTCTTCAGGGAGAGGTCCTTCGAAGAGATACTCCCGTGGGACTTTATCGATGCAGGCGTTTCGAAGGAGGCCCTGTGGCAGGAGTATCTGGCGGCACGGGAGTCAGCCGGCCTCCACTGAAGAGAGGATGGCGAGCCCGAGGACAAACAGTACGAGCACTGAAAGCACCGCAGGCCTCTGGCTCCCTGCAGCAGAGGATATCAGGCCGAAGAGAGCAGGGCCGATTACAGCCGAAGTCTTTCCCGCAAACGCATAGACACCGAAGTATTCCCCCTCCCTGCCGTGGGGGATGAATCCCGCAAACAGCGCCCTCGATGCAGCCTGCACGCTGCCGAGTCCCAGTCCCGCCATCGTGGCTATGCCCCAGAAGAAGCGCTTGTCATCGACTAAATATGCACAGACCGTAACAGCGATCCATAGCAAAAGCGAGAGGACGACCACATTCTTCGCCCCCCACCTGTCGGTTGGAACGGACAGCGCCACCGAACCGGCCATTGCGCTGACCTGCACGAGCAGGTACAGGAAGACGAGCTCGGCCCCTGTGAAGCCGAGCGTAACCGACGCATAGATACCCGAAAATATTATTATGGTATTCACCCCGTCCTTGTACAGCCAGTAGGCAAGGAGGAATCTCCTCACCCTCTTTATCCGCAAGGCCTCCAACAGCACCTCCATGGTCTTCTTGACACCCTCGAGCGCTGCCCTGCCCGGGGAGCCCGAGGGCCTGTCCGGAGGCAGAAAAAAGAAGGCGGGCAGGGAGAAGACGAGAAAGAAGACCGAGACCATCGGCCAAGAGAGACGGACCACTCCGTTCTTCATGAAAAAGAGGGCCATGAGGAGGGCGAGCACCGAGCCTGCATAGCCGAGGCCGAAGCCCCAGCCGGAGACCCTCCCCCGATGATCCCGGGGTGCAATGTCGGGCAGGTAGGCGTTATAGAATACGAGCGCACCCTCCATGGCCGCGTTTGCAACGACTACAAGAAAAAAGGCCTCGATGACCATGCCGGAGTCGACAAAGGCGAGAAGCCCGACCGAGACCACGCACACGACGGAGTAGGCCACGAGCAGGCGCTTCCTCATGCCTGCATAATCCGATATGCCGCCGAGGACCGGCGAAGTAAGGGCCACCATCAGCATGCTGAGAGAGATCGCCCTGCCCCACCAGAGGTCACCCGCAGCAGGATCTTCCGCGATCACCTTCACGAAGTAGACGGGAAAGACCACTGCGGCGATCACCGCAGAGTACGAGGAGTTGGCGAAGTCATAGAGGCACCAGCTCAGTATCTGACGTCTGTTATTCATTCGGTTCGTGAGTTCGGTCAACGG
Organism: Nitrospirota bacterium; assembly: GCA_013152485.1. Classification (GTDB taxonomy): domain Bacteria; phylum Nitrospirota; class Thermodesulfovibrionia; order Thermodesulfovibrionales; family JdFR-85; genus BMS3Bbin07. The sequence goes on from JAADGG010000001.1 coordinate 11,568, forward strand.
AGAAACCCGGAGTGAAGCGGTTCCGGCACCATTGGCCGTTCAGTTCCTGCTCAGTTCATGAACGATATCCACGAGGGCCCTTGCCATGTCAGGCCGGGTCTGTGGGAGTATGCCGTGTCCGAGGTTGAATACGTGCCCCCTCGCCGTCCGGCCCTTCTTCAGTATGTCTTCAACCTTCAAGCGCAACACGTCCACTGAGGAAAAGAGTGCACACGGGTCGAGATTGCCCTGGACGGAGACCTTGCCGCCGAGGCGTTTCACCGCCTCGCCGATGTCAACCCTCCAGTCTATGCCGATGACATCGGCACCCGATGCACGCGCCTGCTCCAGCAGTCCGCCGCAGTTGTTTACAAAGTATATGACCGGCACTCCAAACGGCCTGAGCGCCTTTACCGTCTCTTTCACGTAAGGCAGTGAATTCACCGCATAGTCATCAGGCGCAAGGGCCCCCGCCCATGAGTCGAAGACCTGAACCGCATGCGCCCCGGCCTCGATCTGTGACGATAGATAGGCTATCGTCGTATCCGTAATCTTTCTCATCAGGGAGTGAAAGACCTCGGGCTCCCTGTACATCAGGGCCTTGGTGTTTATGAAGTTCTTGGAGCCGCCGCCCTCGATCATGTATGTGGCGAGCGTGAACGGCGCCCCTGCAAAGCCTATGAGCGGAACCTTCCCGCTCAGCGCCTTCCTGAGTATCCTGATCGTCTCAAGGACGAACGGGACACTCTCCAGGGGCTCGGGAACCCTCAGCCTCTCGACATCCCCCGCCCCTCTCACGGGATTGCCGAGCACCGGCCCCTTGTTTTCATGGAACCGGAGCTTCATGCCCATCGCCTCGAGGGGTATCAGGATATCTGAAAAGAGTATGGCGGCATCAACACCGAGGATGTCAACCGGCTGAAGAGTCACCTCGGCAGCCAGCTCCGGGGTCTTGCAGAGCGTGAGGAAGTCCACCCCCGCCCTCACCTTCTGGTACTCGGGGAGGTACCTGCCGGCCTGACGCATTATCCACACAGGCGTGTATTCCACGTCTTCACCCCGGCAGGCCCTGAGAAAGGTATCGTTCATAAAACCTCCGTTCCGTTGTTTTAATGAGCCGCGGATTTACGCGGCACGCCGGTCTCGACAGTCCGGGAAAAAAACTCTTCTTGCCGGCCCTGACTTTCCGTCCGTGGAGTCCGCGTGACCCTGCGGCCTGAAAGTCAGTGCGAATCCTTGGCCGGATCACGCATATTCCGTCACGCCCTCATCTTCACGGGCACATAACTGCAGAAGGGCTCTTCGGCGAGGTAGTCGCCGGAAACCGCGTACGCCCTTGCGCGGCAGCCGCCGCAGACGTTCACATACTCACAGGAGCCGCAGCGGCCCTTGTAGGACTTGAAGTCCCTGAGCTCCCTGAAGAGAGCGGAGTCCTCCCATATCTCCCTGAAGGATTGCCTGAAGACATTGCCCGCCGGAATGGGGAAGTAACTGCAGGGCAGCACGTTGCCGTCGACGTCTATGAGGCATATGACCTGGCCTGCAATGCATCCCTTTGCACCGCCTGTTGAGAACTTGAGGGACCGGCGTTTGAAACCTTCTCCGTCCTCGCGCGCCCTCTGCCTGACGATCCTGTAGTAATGCGGCGCACAGGTAGGGCGTACGAGCATCTGCCGTTCGTCCTTCTCCATCCGGTAATGCCAATGGAGTATCTCCTCATAGTCCTCCTTCGAGATGAGCTCCCTCATCATCTCTTCACCCCTGCCGGTGGGTACGATCATGAACATGTACCATGCAGTGGCCCCGAGTTCCTTTGCAAGCCTGTAGACTCGGGGGATCTCAGCCTGGTTGCGCTTCGTGAAAGACGAGTTTACGATGAACTCGATTCCATGCTTCCTGAACAGCTCGGCCGCCCTGAGCGTGCCATCGAAGGCCCCCTCCTGACTCCGGAACTCGTCATGCACCTCTGCAGTCGAGCCGTCAAGGCTGAGTGATACGATCCTTATCCCGGACGCCTTCATCTCCCTGCACGTACCGTCATCCACCAGCACACCGTTCGTTGCAAGGCACATCCTCAGCCCCAGCCCCGTACCGTGGCTTGCGATCTCAAACACATCACCGCGCACCAGAGGCTCTCCGCCGGAGAGCACGACCACGGGCCTCGCATAGCCTGCAATGTCGTCCAGGATCCTGAAGGCGGCCTCTGTCGGGAAGTCTGGATGCTCGTGCACGACCCTCTCGGAAGAGGAACGGCAATGCACGCACCTCAGGTTGCACCTCCGCGTGATTTCCCATGCAAGCCATTTCGGTTCGAATTCAATCCCCATATGATCTCTATCCCGCGGCCTTCACCAGTTTTTCACTCCACAGGTACTCCTCAACAGCCTCAAGCAGCGGCGCAAACGTGCTGCTGTCCCTGGCCGAGACGGCGACCGCCCTGTAGCGCTTGCAGAGGTTGTCGGCCTCTTCCGCGGAAATCCTGTCGATCTTGTTGAATACGAGCAACCTCTGCTTGCCTGCGAGTCCCAGCTCGTCGAGTATCCGCTCCACCGACTCCATGTGCTGCTCGAACCTCCTGCTCGAGGCATCCACGAGGTGCAGGAGGAGGTCTGCGTCTTCCAGCTCCTCGAGCGTCGACCTGAAGGCGGCCATCAGGTCCCTCGGCAGGTCCCTGATGAATCCGACCGTGTCAGTGATGATAACCTCCCGCTCCCTGGGGAACCTCAGTCTGCGGCTTGCCGTGTCGAGCGTGGCGAACATCCTCTCCTCGGTAAAGGTCCTGCTGCTGGTGAGGTTGTTCAGCAGCGTGGACTTGCCCGCGTTTGTGTACCCCACAATGGAGACTATGGGTATGCCCCGCTCGATCCTGCGGTGCTTCCGCTGCTTTCTCGCCTCGGACAGCTTTTTGAGCTCCTTCTCGAGCAGGTGTATCCTGTCGCGCACCCTCCGCCTGTCTATCTCGAGTTTCATCTCACCCGGCCCCCTGCCGCCGATACCGCCTGTAAGGCGGCTCATGGCCGTACCCTTGCCGGAGAGCCTCGGCAGCCTGTATTTCAGCTGCGCAAGCTCGACCTGCACCTTGCCGTCACGGCTGTGGGCACGCCTGGCGAATATGTCGAGGATGAGCTGGGAACGGTCTATGACCTTCAGCTCGGTAAGCTCGGTAATCGCCTTCATCTGGGAAGGGGAAAGATCCTGGTCGAATATCAGCAGGGTCGCACCTTTCGTCAGGGCGTCGATTATCAGGTCTTTCAGCTTTCCCGCACCCATGAGGTAACGCGGGTTCATCTCCTTCAGCCTCTGGATGATCGAGCCCAGGACGATGACATCGGCGGAACCCGCCAGTTCGCGCAGTTCCTCGATCGACTCTTCCTGCTCATACCTCGGCCTCGCCGAGGCACTTATCAGGATCGCCCTCTCCCTTACGTCATCCTGTGCGATGAAGTTCCGCCGCTCCATCTCCTCCTCTATGGCACGTACAGAGGAGAGGAGATCAAACCTCAGTGAATGAAAATTCTGCGGCGGCAGGATCTCGTAGGGCTTACCGTCACCGCCGGGGACCAGGTAGGCGACGTAGACCTTGTCTGGAAGCGCATCCCTTGTGCCTATCGCCATGATCATGTCGAGCCTCAGCAGGGCGAGGTCGGTGAGGTCGTCCTGGTTCAGCGGCTCGTTCCCGAGGTGGGTGTGTACCAGCCTGATCCCTCTCAGGGGCTTCCTGCCGAGTGGATAGTCGCTCAGCTCGGGAATATACAGTCCCCTTGCATCACCGACTATCACGTGTGTCACCGCTCCGGACCTCGCGATGAGTATCCCGATCTGTCGACCGATCCTGTCTGAAAGGCCGGTCATGTATCTTGCGACCTCGGAAGTGATGATCTTCTCGGGGGGGATACGCCTTCTGTATATCCGCTCAAGATTGTTGATGTCCTGCTTTTTTAATCCCGACAGATTACCGTAAACCGTTGCTATATGCTTTTCCTCCCTGTTGTTTCATACTGAACGGAGTCGCCGCAGGAGACGATGAACCACCTGCAGCCGATACTACTATTCTAACACAAATCAGCACCACATCACCCCCGGGCGGGGTGTCTCGGCGGTCAGGAGAGCACCTGTTTCAAGACGGTTGCAATGGTCTTCCTGGTGAAGGGCTTCTGAACAAACCCCTTAACACCGCTGTCGAGCAGCTCCCTGATTCCGGCAAGGCCCTCATGACTGTAACCGGAGCAGAGTACGACTTTCACGTCGGGGTCCATTGACTGGAGCCTCTGAAAGACCTCGGAACCGCTCATGCGCGGCATGATCATATCGAGTATGACCGCCCTGATCTCCCCTCTGTGCTCCCGGAACAGGGCTATCCCTTCCATTCCGTTGGCCGCCGTAAGCACGGTATAGCCGAGTGACTCGAGGAGATCGGTTCCAAGCTCCCTGATATGCTGATCATCATCGATCACGAGTATGAGGCCGCTGCCGGTCAGCTCGTCTTCTTCGAATGTCTCGGTATCTCCTGCATCCCCCTTGTATTCCGGGAAATATATGTTGAACCTCGTCCCCTTGCCGGGCTCTGAGTAGAGATTTATGTAACCGCCGTGGTTCGTGACTATGGAGTGTATTATGTAGAGGCCGAGGCCCGTCCCCTTGCCGGTCTCTTTCGTCGTGAAAAACGGGTCGAACACCCTGCTCTGCAAATCATTGTCTATCCCCTCTCCAGTGTCGGATACCGTAAGCCTTACAAAGCCTCCTTCTGAAGTGATCCCGTTTGCAGCCCCGTTCTCCCTTCCAACCCTGTCCGTCTCGATCCTCAGGATTCCTCCTTCGGGCATGGCGTCCTTGGCGTTTATCGCAAGGTTCATCACCACCTGCTGAATCTGTACAGGATCGGCCTTTATGGGCGGGATGCCTTCGTTGAGATTCAGTTCGATGTTGATCTCTTTGGGGATGCTCCTGTTCAGTATGTCGAAGGTCTCCCTTATGATGGAGTTGATATCCACAGGCTTCAGCTCGAGCTTCTCCTTCCTCGTTATGCCGAGGATCCTGCCTGCAAGGGCGGCGCCCTGCTGTGCCGATCTCTCGATTATGTCGATCCCCTTGTAGATTGGGTCATCCTTCCGGATCTTGTGCTTGATGACCTCTGCATAACCCAGCACTGCCGTGAGAATGTTGTTGAAGTCATGTGCGATGCCTCCGGCAAGCGTACCGATGGCCTCCATCTTCTGGGCCCTGAGCAGCTGCTCGTACAGTTTCTTCTCCTCGGTTATGTCCCGCTGTATCGAGACGAATATGATGTTTTCACCGCTGTCGGAGTGGATGGGAAAGATGACCGACGAGACGATGAACTCTTCGCCGTTCTTCTTCCTGTTGATCAGCTCGCCCCTCCAGGGGTTACCCGACCTTACGCCGTCCAGTATGTTCGAACGGAACTCCTCACCGTATATACCTTCATTGAGGACAAACAATCCCCTTCCCAGGACCTCCGCCTTGGAATAGCCCGTCAGTTCCTCGAACGCCTTGTTCACGTAAACGATCTGACCGTCCTGATCAGTGAAGGTGATAATGTCAAAGGCGGAGTCGATGATCCTCTTGAACCTGCTCAGCTCCTCTGTAGCGGAGACCCGCTGTATCGCCACGGCTGCGTCAGATGCGATGGCCATGAGGAGTCTTTCGTCCTCTTCAGTGAACGGGCCGGTGATCTTGTTTGCGAAGTATATGGAACCGAGGGGCAGTCCCTTGCTTGAAAAGATCGGATATCCGAGGAAGTTCGTTATGACCGGGTGTCCTTCCGGCATATGTCCCGAAAACGCCTCGTGCTTGGTTACGTCGTCTATTCTGACAGGCATGAGGCTCAGCTGCATCATCCTCAAAATCCCCTTTCCCTTCGGGAACGAACCGACCCTCTGCCGTATCTCTTCAGTGTCGATGCCGTTGGATATGAGCTTGGAGAACTCTCCCTTCTCGTTGAAGAGGGCGATCGCGGCATAGTCGGCATAAATCAGGCCCCTTGCAGCGTCGAGAATGGTCTTCAGCGTATCGTCAAGCGACATGGACTCATTGAGAGCCACGGCAGCCCGGTGAAGGATCTCCGTCTTCATTCGCTGGTCCTTCCAGGACTCAAAGGCGCCGTTCATTGCATCAACAAGAATATCGAACTCCATCACGCCCGTGTGGGTCAGGGGTTTTCCTTCCTTGAGGTTCTTTATAAGCCGGTCGAGCGGGGCCTTGAGGTTCCTGTTCACCACGGCCATTATGCCTATGATGAAGAGAACGGCGGCAAAGCTTATCCCCGATACCATTATATTGTTGGCAGCCTCGACGGAATCCGGCATGGCAGGCGAACTGACGAGGAGCACATCCCACCTCCACGGGAGGTATGCAAACCTGTATCCATAAGCTCCCTCCTCTCCTCCGGTCTTGACGAGCCTGTCCGTCTCCCTTATCGCCTCTTCTGCTCCGCGTATGTCGCCATTGCTCAGAAGAGGGACACCGTCCTGGAAGATCGCGTATGTGATGGATTCGTCTTCCTGGTGTTCTCTTATCAGCCTCAAGGCTTCATCCCTGCCCCCTGCAGACCGTATGATGGACTCTATGTGCGATCTGTGGAGCTCGAACAGCGTTGTGAAGTACTCCCTGGAGACACGGTTGACGGTCGATATGGATACCGAGATGATGAAGACGATTACGAGTAAAAGGAAAAAAAGGATGGGGATGCGTATCTTGGAACTTATACTCCCATTTCTCATGACCTGCACCAAGTCTGCTGAAATTTCGCCCGGGTCCAGAGACGAGAAAAACGGAGCTCCTCCGGAAACAGTCCGTCAGGATCTTCACACCTACGAGTTCCTGCACCAGGCCTGGACCGCATGGATACCGGGATACCGGGGAAAGATATCCGGCCGTCCCCCCGGCCGGAACCGAACTCCCCTACATTACGGCTCTCCCTCGGCTGAGCCCCTTTGTTGCTGGCTTCAGAATCCATAAAACCCACCTCTTTTTTCTCTTGTAAACGCCCCGGCCGCAGCGGTTCTGAAACGTCACCTGTCCACATTTTAACATAACCAGGCTCGTCGAAGGACCACCTAATCGGCAAAGAACGAGGCCGCCTCCTCGGTGTACGAACCGCTCTTCTCGTAAATATAGAGAGGCCTTTCCACCTTCAACTCCACGCCACCGCCCTTGACGGCCTCTATGAGCACCATGGTCGCCCCGGAGGAGGACGAACCTCATCCTCTTCGGCTCGAGCAGAAACTCCTTCATCGTATGTACCACTTCACTGAGCCGGAACGGGTGGTAAACCATGAAGAGCCTCCCCCTCGTCTTCAGGAGCGCAGAAGACGCCCTCATGAGGTCCGCCAGGGTGAGCTTGATCTCGTGTCTCGCAACGGCCCTTTCATCAAAGGGACTGACCTTCCCGGTACCGGGCCTTCTGAAGGGCGGGTTGGATACAACGGCGTCGAACCCCTCCATAAGGTCGGGGTGTCCATTGGAGGTTACGGCAGAGACGTCGGCCTCAAGCACCTGAACCCTCTCCTCGAGCCGGTTGAGCACTATGTTCCGCCCCGAGAGTGCGGACAGTTCCCTCTGGATCTCGATCAGCAGAACCCTTATCCATGAATACCTCGCTGCAAGTACAAGCCCGACAACACCCGAACCGGCGCCGATGTCGGCGACCTTCCTGACTCTCCTGGAGAGCTTCGCATACCCTGCAAGCAGCACTGAGTCGATGGAAAACCTGTAGCCGTTCATCCGCTGATACAGCCTTACGCCGCAGATGCTGTCGAGCGTGAGGTCATCCATGAATGAACCCCCTCCCGCCGAGATACAGGTGTATGTAGCTGCCGATCGTGTTCAAATGCCTGTAGCCGCAGCTCGTGCCGGTTCCTTGAACGGGGGAGGCGCTGTAGATCCTCTCGACGTGTCCGGGCATGGGGTCTATGTCGGAATAGTGGAATTCGTGGCCCCTCACACGGTCGCCCTTTCTTCCCACAAGGCAGTCACTCGAGAGAGAGACCTCCCTGTAGCCGAGCCTCAACCCCTTTCTCCTCATGCTCGCCCTCGTTGGAAAGACCCCGGCCATGGGATAAAACACGCCGTCAAAGTCGTGGATACCCTCGGTAAGATACATGAATCCTCCGCATTCCGCATACGTGTAACCGCCCGACAGGCACCACCGCCTTACGGACTCCCTCATCTGGACGTTTTCCGACAGACTCCCGGCATGAAGCTCCGGATATCCCCCGCCAAGGCAGAGAACGCCCACGCCTTCAGGAAGTGCCTCGTCACTCAACGGGCTGAAGAAGACGAGTTCTGCACCCTGAGCCTTCAGGGTCTCCAGGAAGTCGACATAATAAAAAGAGAACGCCCTGTCCCTGGCAACGGCAATCCTTACGCCATCCAGCCTCTCCGTCGCCCCCCGTACAGGACCACCTGCTTCGGGAACCTCATAGTCGATCGCTCCCACCAGTCTCTCGATGTCTACGTTCTTCTCGATGAAGCCGGCGAGCCTTTCCACGTCTGCCTCTCTCAGCGGGGCCTCGTCGGCAGTGTGAAGACCGAGATGCCTGTGAGGAATAGCGACCGATTCATCCGCGGGAAGAAAGCCGAGGATTTCGACCCCCTCGACCCTCTTCATCCCCTCGGATATCATATCCCTGTGCCTCCGGCTGGAGACCCGGTTGAAGATGACGCCTGAAACCCTGACGCCTCCGTAGTCCCGGAACCCCTTGACCACGGCTGCTGCAGATTCGGCCATGGAACGCGCATCCACGATCAGGACAACAGGCAGCCCGAGGAGTTCGGAGACCGACGCGGAAGAACCGACGCCGCCGTCATAAAGCCCCATCACTCCCTCGACAACGGCTACATCCGCGTCAGTGCATTTCTCGACAAAGAGGCGTCTAACATAGTCGCCGCCGGTCATCCATATGTCGAGATTGTAGGATTCGGCTCCGCAGACAAGACCATGCAGCCCCGGGTCTATGAAGTCGGGACCGACCTTGAAGGGCTGCACACTGAGCCCCCGCCTTCTCAGTGCAGCCATCACGCCCATGGAGACCGTCGTCTTGCCTGCCCCGCTGTGTGCCGCACCGATCATGAAGGCCTTTGTCACGACCCGCTCCCTTCTGCAGACGAAATATTTCCCTCTGTAACCAATGCATCCCGAACCATAAACCGTCAGGCAAGGACCTGCTCTGCTTGCCGGACGGTCCCGATCTCGAACAGATAAATTATAGCAAAAATCCCGCCTCGGGCTCTCGTCATCCTAAAGTTACCACCCTGAAAAAAACCTAAAATTACCACTTGACATATTCTGTTTTTTTTGTGTATATTTCAATTGTCAAATACAAAGAAAAGGCGTTTGTTTCAAGGGGGTTAATCTTATCCATGCATCATGATGAGGAAGCGGTCTGTTCCGCTGGCGGTTTGCAGTTCCGCGGGTTCACCTCAACCATTGCTGAAATGTCGTATTTACTCCTTACTTAAGCTTAATGGCATAAGTTTTGTATAAATTTATGTCGAGCAGCAAACAATATCCTACTATGAAAGGAGGTGAAATTAGGTGAAGAAACTGCTTATTTTAGCGATCATCCTGACTTTTGCACTTGCCTTTATCGGAACTTCCCTCGCTGTCCCCCCTGGAAAAACCGTTGAGTTTACCAAATCTCCTATGGGCAAGGTCGTATTCTCCGGCAAGATACACGCAGATGCCGGCAAGAAATGCACTGACTGTCATCCGAAGATCTTCACGATGAAAAAGGGAGCAGACAAGATAACCATGAAAGACATCTATGCCGGCAAGTTCTGCGGAACCTGCCACAACGGCAAGGTCGCATTTGATGCAAAAAGCGGCTGTATGAAATGCCACAAGAAGTAGCAATAAAGACACAGTGCATTCAACAGAAAGAAAGAGAAGAGGGCTCCGGAATCCGGAGCCCTCTTCTCTTTCTGCCACCGAGACGCTCGGTGCGCTGTATAGCTATATAAGGGTCAACCATTCCCTGTATCTCTCGTTCTCTCCCCGTACGATGCTGAAAAATATGTCCTGAAGCCTCCTGGTGATCTCGCCCGGGGTACCGTCACCGATAGGCCTTCCATCGAGTTCCCTTATCGGGGTCACCTCCGCCGCCGTTCCCGTGAAGAAGGCCTCGTCTGAAACATAAACCTCGTCCCTGGTAAAGCGTTCCTCGATGGTCTCGATCCCTTCGTTTTCGGCAATGGCTATCATGCTGTTTCTCGTTATCCCCTCGAGAATGGAGGTGAGAGGAGTGGTCTTCAACCGGCCGCCTCTTGCAATGAAGATGTTTTCACCGCTTCCCTCGGAGACGAAACCCTCGGTATCGAGCATGAGGGCCTCGTCGTAACCGCATGCTATGGCCTCTTTCTTGGCCAGCTGGGAGTTGACATAGTAACCGCACACCTTTCCGTGTGACATGCTCGAGTTCACATGATTCCTCACGAAAGAAGAGGTCTTCACCTTTATTCCCTTTCTGAGTCCCTCGTCCCCGAGATACGTGCCCCAGGGCCATACAGCGATAGAGACCCTTACGGGATTGCCCTTGGGATAGAGCCCCATGGCACCATACCCTATATAGACAAGGGGCCTTATGTAACACTCCTTCATGCCGTTGACCTTGACGGTCGTTACGATGGCCTCCTCAATCTGCTCTTCGGTATACGGGATGTCTATGAGGAAGATCTTCGCCGACTTGAAGAGCCTCTCGACGTGCTCCCTAAGCCTGAATATGGCAGGTCCGTCCACGGTCTCGTAACATCTTATTCCCTCGAATATGCCGAGCCCGTAGTGCATGGTGTGCGTGAGGACGTGGACCCTTGCATCGTCCCAGTCGACCAGCTCTCCGTCCATCCATATCTTCTCGGTCTTTTCAAGCATGTTGTATATTTAAACAGTAACGAGCACGCAGTGTCAACCTTCGGCGGGTTATTTCCCTGCACCGGCGCACCCTGCAGCACTGCACCCCGCAACCGCAACACGGATAGCAGATAAGTATGCAGAGATTGCCGTATAATGAAACTATGGCACGACTCCAAGAGCGGCGATGAGCTTTGAAAGAAAAAGAATAGAAACCATACTGAAGGAGCGCTTTGTCGAGGGCAACAGGGTGCTGCTTCTGCACCGAGGGCCCGAAACATTCGAGACCATCTTCAAGTACCTGGAGAAGGCCTCGGATATCATATGTCTCGAGTTCTACATCTACCGGAACGACGAGACAGGAGAAAGGCTGGCCGAAATACTGAGGAGAAAGGCATCCGAAGGTGTGCGGGTTTATGTACTCTATGACCACTTCGGCTCGTTCGGAACCCCGCGCGCATTCTGGAAGAGACTGACGAGGGCCGGTATCGAGGTCAGGGCCTCTCACCCCTTCACGTGGCGGGCTCCCGGAAACTACATAAAGCGGGATCACAAAAAGCTCATCATCATCGACGGGGAGGTCGCCTTCACTGGGGGGCTGAACATAGCAAACGAGTACAGCGGTTTCCACCTGCTTCACCATCCCGTCAAGCTGAAAGGCCGGAAACTCTATTCCTGGAGGGACACCGGCGTCCTGTTGAAAGGTCCTGCCGCGATGGCGCTGTTCGAGTATTTCAGGAAGGCGTGGCGGCTGTGGGCGGGAGACGAGATTTCTTTCGTGAAGACCCCGCCTTTCTACTCCGACGGATTCCCGGTGATACCCATATTTGCATCTTCGGCCCGCGGCCGCCGGCGCATGAGAAGGCTCCTCTACTGGAGCATAGAGAACGCGCGGACGGACATTCACCTCACGACGGCCTATTTCACGCCGAGCCTGAGGATGTTGAGTGCACTCAAGAGGGCCGTCAGGAGGGGGGTGCGGGTGAGGCTCCTGTTGCCAGGAAGAAGCGATGTAGTGGCGGCTCATTACGCCGCCAGGGCCTCGTTCACCAGGCTCCTCCGGTACGGAATAGAGATATACACATACTCCGGAACAATCCTTCACTCAAAGTCCTACCTCTTCGACACCACTTGGTCCGTAATCGGCTCCGCCAACCTTGACTTCCAGTCCCTGCGGAAAAACGACGAGGGGAACGTGGGGATACTCGATGAGCGGTTCGGCCGGGAAATGCGCCGCATATTCGAGGACGACGTGCTGATGTCCGAAAAGATAGAGCTCGGAGAGTGGCTCAAGCGCCCGCTCTGCGAAAAGGCGAAGGAGAGGTTCTTCGCCGCATTCAGGAAACGACTGTGACCCTGTTGCATCGCCGCGGACTGTGCATTTTAGGGCCGAGGGAGTTTATAATATAAGTTGTCCTGCAATCGAGTCGGCAGGAACACGGATACCCAAAGTATATGCACAGGTGTGAGACGGGACGTTGTTCGACGTCCTCGAAATCACCGGTATCCGTGCACTCGGAGTTACTGTGTCAGGAGGTCGAGAAATAACCGGTTCTGTGATGACGACGCTGAGGATCTCTGCCATCGCACTGATTCTCTTGCTGCTTCCTTATCGTTCTGCGGCTGAGCAGGGAGACGTTACCCTGCGTTACAGCCTGCAGGACGAGATGGTCAGGATAGTCCTGCAGGCCGAGTCAGCCGGCATGGTCCAGAAGGCCAAGGTACACTCTTCCTATACTCTTGTGAGGGTTGAGTTCCCCCGGGAGTTCAAGCTCTCGGCCCCGCAGGCGCCCGGATATTTCGAGTACACGCGAAGGGGAACGAACCTGTTTCTCAACATAAAGGGGTTGAAGTGGATAAAGCTTCTCCGGCTCAAGTCTCCGCCGAGGCTCGTAATAGACGCATATCTCAAAAGCGGCACGGGCAAGGAACTGACCGAACAGAAGCCGGACACAGGAGCAAGAGTGCCGCCGCCGACCCCGAAGGAAGAAGCGTCCCCGGCGGCAACGGAGAACAGGGTCTCTACAGTGGTGCTCGATCCGGGACACGGCGGTTACGACCTCGGTATTTACGCCGGGGGATACAGTGAGAAATCGCTTGTCCTCAAGATATCGAGGTCCCTGCGGTACAAGTTACGCAAAGAAGGCAAGAAGGTCTATCTCACGAGGAACGACGACAGGTACAGGTCGCTGATGAAACGTATACTCTATGTGAGAAAGAGGTCTCCGGACCTCGTCCTCTCGCTCCACATGACGTCGTCGAATCACGTGGCGATATACACCTCCGCCCTGAAGCAGGTACACGGGGAGGACAGCTATCTCCTGAGAAATGCACAGGCCCCGCATGTAGACGACAGCAGGCTTGTTGCACGGAGGATCGGCTCTTCCATCATGCAGGAGCTGAACATAGGCGTCTTCTTCAGGGAACTGGACATCCCGGTGCTCTCATACTCGGATTCAGCGGCCGTATTGATCGAGCTGCCGGGAGCCGAGTTCTTCGATTACAGCAGAAAGAACATCGAGTTGCTCGTCAACTCGATAGTGGAAGGAATCCTTGCGTATGAGAAAGGGTAGCAAGCTGCTGATCATACTGCTCGTCCTCGTCTCGCTGGCCGGTGTCGGTTTCGGCGTCTTCTACTTTTACTTCTACGAACCAGCAACAGAACCGGTCCCGGTCAGAGAGGACATCAGCGACAGCATACTCAAAGAATATACGACACTCAAGATCTTCTATCCGGCGGGCAGCCGGCTCGAACTCGTGGAAAAGAAGGTACCCGGAATACTGTCGTCGATAAAGATGGCGGAGATCCTGATACAGGAGTACCTCAGCCTCTCCGGTGAAGCCGGGACAGGCCTGCTGCCCGAGGGCACGAGGGTGAACGGCATATTCATAAGCAGCGACGGTATCGTCTACCTGGACTTCAACCGCGAGTTTTCGAGGAATTTCCAGGGGGATGTCTTCGACGAGTACATGCTGCTGAAAAGCATATTCAATACCATGCTAGGCAATCTCGACGTCAGAGACGTCATGATACTTATAAACGGCAAGGAGACCGAGACCATGGGCGGACACCTGATGATAAACCGGCCGCTGAAGGAGATCGTAACCCGGGAGATAAGAGTTGAGGAATAACGCAGGCAACGGCGGACGGATACGCGACATGGGTTCCGCAGACGGCCCCATAGGGATATTCGATTCGGGAATAGGCGGACTTACGGTGCTCAGGGAGATAGTGAAACTCATGCCCCGGGAGGATACGATCTACCTGGGTGATACCGCAAGGGTCCCCTACGGCATACGATCTTCCGAGACGGTCATAAAGTATTCACTGGAGAACACGGAGTTTCTCCTCGAAAACGAGATAAAGCTGCTCGTGGTGGCATGCAACACGGCATCCGCCATAAGTCTCGACACCCTGAAGAAGACAACCGGGGTTCCGGTCATAGGGGTGCTGATTCCGGGTGCCGAGGCAGCCGTAAGAAGCACCGCCAACAAAAAGATCGGCGTCATAGGGACGGAGGCGACCATCCGCAGCAGCGCATATCAGAGGGCGATCGTTTCGATCGACCCAGGGGCGGAAGTCATAGGGGTGGCATGTCCGCTGTTCGTGCCCCTTGTCGAGGAAGGATGGACGGACGGAGAGATAGCCCGCAGTGTGGCCGTCGAGTACCTCAGCCGGCTCAAGGAAAGCGGCATAGACACCCTTGTGCTGGGATGCACGCACTATCCCATGCTCAAAGGGACGATAAAAGAGGTGGTCGGAGACGGAATAACGCTCATAGACTCGGCAGTGGAGACGGCCATAGCCGTCAGGGAAGTCCTCGAGACGGGCGGGCTGCAAAAGAGACGGAACGATTCACCGGCAAGGAAGTTTTTTGTGACCGACGACCCGGAGCGGTTCCGGAAGGTGGGAGAGAGGTTTCTGGGACACGGAATAGCATGTATTGAGAAGGTCGAGATACCGAGAGCAAGGCAGGCCTTGAAACGCTGAAGGCAGCCCCCGCACGCGGCGATCGGGAAATTCCCTACACTCTCGGACTTATTCGCAATCCCGTTGTGAACGCAGACCATACTAAGGAGGAAGGATGAGGAAGGACGGACGCAGAAACGACGAATTGAGACCGGTAAAGGTTACGCGGCATTTCATCAAACACGCGGAAGGTTCGGTGCTGATAGAAGTCGGACAAACAAGGGTTATATGTACTGCATCCATAGAGGACAGGGTCCCGCCCTTCCTTAGGGATCAGGGCAGGGGATGGCTGACAGCGGAATACGCGATGCTGCCGAGATCCACTTCGACCAGGACCACGAGGGAATCGGCAGCCGGAAAGATCGGGGGAAGGACCCATGAGATCCAGAGACTGATAGGCAGAAGCTTGAGGGCGGTCATGGATCTCGAGGCCCTCGGTGAGAGGACCGTATGGATCGACTGCGATGTCATACAGGCCGACGGAGGCACGAGAACGGCATCGATCACCGGTGCCTACATAGCGCTCGTGAATGCAATGCGGTATGCAGTGAGAAACGGTATCATAGAGAGGAACCCTGTCAAGGATTATCTCGCAGCCGTGAGTGTGGGTGTGGTGGATGGGGAACCGATGCTGGACCTCTGCTATGAAGAGGATTTCAGGGCGGAAGTGGACATGAACATCGTCATGACCGGCAGCGGCAAGTATGTGGAAGTTCAGGGTACGGCCGAAGGTGAACCATTCGACAGGGAGACGCTCGAGACACTTCTGACACTCGCTGAACAAGGAATCAGAGAGCTTGTCGGCATACAGAAAGGTGCTCTGGATGAAGATTCTTTTAGCTACTAAGAATGCCGGCAAGATCCGGGAAATGAACCGCATGTTCGGCGGCAGCGGCATCGAGTTCATCGGTCTCGACACGCTGGAAGACGTCCCCGAGGTCGTGGAGGACGGCCGCACATATCACGAAAACGCCATGAAGAAGGCGATGACCTACTACAACGTCGCCTCCATGCCTACACTTGCAGAGGATTCCGGGCTCGAGGTGGATGCACTCGATGGAGCCCCGGGCATATACTCGGCAAGGTTCGCCGGTGAGAACGCCACAGACGGCATGAACAACGAGAAGCTCCTCAGCCTCCTGAAGGGGATTCCAGAGGAGAAGAGGACCGGCAGGTTCGTCTCCGTCCTCTGCCTCGTGGTCGACGGAACACCTTTCTTCTTCGAGGGAGAGGTGCGCGGACGCATACTCGATCATCCAAGGGGCGAATCAGGATTCGGCTATGATCCGCTCTTCGTGCCGGAGGGCTACAGCCTGACGTTTGCAGAGCTCGGTGAAGAGGTCAAGAACAGGATAAGTCACAGGGCGGAGGCCATGAGAAAGTTGAAAGACTTCTTGAAGGAACAGTTCGGCAAGCAGTGAAAAGACTCCTGAAACTATCGTCATCGGTGCTTTCATACCTGAGGCCGGGAAAGCACTCATCCCTCATAGCCATGGCCATACTGGTAGGGGTCCTGAGCGGAGGGGCGAACATGCTCTTCCGCTCGACCCTCGAGTGGACCAAGACCCTGATATTCCATGGCGGGGCTGAACTGCTCGGCATCCACAAGGGAGGAATATACAGGATCCTGATGCCGCTGCTGCCTGTAGCGGGGGCGCTGCTGCTCATCCCCCTGTCTTACAAGTTTCCCGGCATGGTCAACGGCTACGGATTCCCGTCCTTTCTCGAGAAAGTGAACATCAAGGACGGGGTCATAAAGCTCAAGACGATCCTGCTTAAGATCATCGCACCCGCACTCACGATAGGGTCCGGAGGTTCGGCCGGGGTGGAAGGTCCCATAGCACAGATAGGCGGCGGACTGGGTTCCCTGACGGGTCAGTTCTTCAAGGTCTCGGGCAACCGCATGAAACTCCTGATAGCAGCAGGAGCAGCCGGTGGAATAGCCGCAACATTCAACGCCCCCATTGCAGGAGTCATGTTCGCCACTGAGATCGTTCTGCTCGGCAACTTCGAGCTCACGTCTTTCGGCGTGATCGTCATCTCGTCAGGAATAGCAACGGTCATATCCAGGATATACTACGGCTCGAATCCCGCCTTCATCGTTCCCCAGTATGAACTTGAAGGCTTGCTGGAGACCCCGCTCTATCTCGTCATGGGGCTGTTCATAGGACCAGTGGCCGTGCTGTATACAAGGTTCTTCTACAAGGTTAAGGACAAGTTCGAGGGGATGAACACGAGTCCGTACCTGAAGCCCGTGATAGGCGCTTTCATGGTGGGGACGATAGGCATAGTGCTTCCGCAGATAATGGGTGACGGATACGAATACATAGAGGAGGCGATCAAGGGAAACCTGACCTTCTCGATCATGTTCCTGCTCATCTTCCTGAAAATACTGGCCACATCCATCACACTCGGCTCCGGCGGCGCAGGAGGAGTGTTCGCGCCAGCCCTCTTCATCGGGGCCATGATCGGCGGTGCTTTCGGTACGGCGGTCAACCACTTCTTTCCCGCTTACACGTCGTCGCCGGGCGCCTACGCCATGGTAGGCATCGGTTCGTTTCTCGCCGCCGTCACTCACGCCCCCCTGACCGGGATGTTCCTTCTGTTCGAGATGACCGGAAACTACAAGATCATCATCCCCACCATGTTCGCCACAACCATCGGGACATTCGTCGCTCACCGTCTGTTCAGGGAGTCGATCGACACATACGAGCTCGCAAAACGGGGCATCAACATTCATGCAGGCAGGGAGGCCACGCTTCTGAGCTCCATAAAGGTCAAGGACGTGATGAGACGTGATTTCACACCGGTCAGAGACAAGGTGAACCTGAAAGAATTCCTCAAGCTCGTAATAAACGGAGGCGGCGGGTTCTACTATCCCGTCGTGGACGCGAAGGGTGACATGCTGGGCATAATCTCCCTTCAGGACATGAGAAAGGTCTTGTTCGAGGACTACATCAAAGAGATCGTCACCGTCGGGGAACTCGCAACCGAAGAGGTGCTCGTCCTCACACCCGACGACAACCTCACCACCGCCATGAAGCATTTCGCCCTAATGGACATAGAGGAGATACCGGTGGTCGATCCCGACAACCGGAAAAAGGTCGTCGGCATGCTCAGGAGAGGAGACGTCATCGCCATCTACAACAGGGAGATCCTGAGAAAACATTCCGCGTGAAACACCCCCGGACGGACTGATGTCCAGGCCACAGCCCTGCAGAGGGAACACGGCCGTCTGCCGGATTACGGCTGTACCGGTCCCAGAACCGCACCGGACCGAGCCCCGTCCCGCACCCTTTTTTCGGGCAATGCGGCCTGCTGTAAAAACCCCTGGATATATGCTAAAATTGTAGTGACACTTTACGACCCCGAGGTCAGCTGCTCTTGAACTCTCCGGCCTTGGGCCTTGTCACCGAATCACGGACGGGTCTTGCCTGTCTTAAAAACAACGGAGGTTTGGTTTGAATATTTATAGAAGCATCTTCATATGGCTGCTTATAGGTGCGCTCATGATCCTGCTGTTCGACCTTGTCAGCACACCGAGAAAGGCTTACAAGGAGATAACCTTCTCAGAGTTCATATCCAGTGTGGACTCGGGACAGGTCGACGAGATATCCATAAAAGAGAACGAGGTGACCGGGACTCTGAAAGACGGCTCGAAGTTCAAGACCTATGTCGAGAAATACCCTGATTTCATAAATGAACTCAGAGAGAAGAACGTAAACATCGTCGTCAAGCCGCCGGCCCAGAATCCCTGGTACGTTACCTTCTTCTTCTCATGGGGACCCATAATATTCCTTGCCCTCATCTGGATATTCTTCATGCGGCAGATGCAGATGGGCGGCAACAAGGCCCTGTCGTTCGGGAAGGCCAAGGTCAAGCTCGTCTCCGACAAATCGGGCAAGGTGACGTTCCAGGACATTGCCGGGGTTGAAGAGGCAAAGACGGAAGTACAGGAGATCATCGAGTATCTCAGAGATCCACAGAAAGTCACGCGCCTCGGCGGCAAGATTCCAAAAGGCGTGCTCCTCGTGGGTCCGCCTGGTACGGGCAAGACGCTCCTGGCAAAGGCCATAGCAGGAGAGGCGGATGTGCCCTTCTTCTCGATCTCGGGCTCCGAGTTCGTCGAGATGTTCGTGGGCGTCGGTGCCTCAAGGGTGAGGGATCTCTTTGAGCAGGCAAAGAAGAATGCACCCTGCATCATTTTCATAGACGAGATAGACGCCGTCGGACGCCACAGGGGCGCAGGACTGGGCGGCGGCCACGACGAGCGCGAGCAGACGCTCAACCAGCTGCTCGTGGAGATGGACGGGTTCGAGGGTAAGGAAGGGATCATCGTCGTAGCCGCAACGAACAGGCCCGATGTGCTCGACCCCGCACTGATGCGGCCCGGCAGGTTCGACCGCCAGGTCGTGGTATCCACACCGGATGTGAAGGGCAGGCTCGACATACTCAAGGTACACGTAAAGAAGATACCGCTGGCAGACAATGTCGACCTCGAAGTGATCGCGAGGTCGACACCGGGGTTTTCGGGAGCTGATCTTGCAAACCTCGTGAACGAGGCCGCCTTGCTGGCCGCCAGGAGGTCCAAGGATACGGTCGAGATGGATGACTTCGACGAGGCAAAGGACAAGGTCCTGATGGGGGTCGAACGCAGGAGCATGATCATAAGCGACGAAGAGAAGAAAAACACCGCCTATCACGAAGCAGGACACACGCTCGTCGCAAAACTGATACCGGGAACAGACCCCATCCACAAGGTGAGCATAATCCCGCGGGGCAGGGCCCTCGGGATAACTCAGCAGTTACCCCTCGACGACAGGTATACATACTCGAGGGAGTATCTGTTGAAGACCCTCAGGGTCCTGCTCGGGGGCAGGGCCGCGGAGGAGGTGGCGCTCAACCATCTGACCACCGGGGCGGGCAACGACCTCGAGAGGGCGACCGAGCTCGTCCGGAAGATGGTGTGCGAGTGGGGAATGAGCGAAAAGCTCGGGCCCCTCACCTTCGGTAAAAAGGAAGAGCATGTCTTCCTCGGGAGGGAGATATCCAAGAGCAAGGACTACAGCGAGAAGACCGCAGAAGAGATCGACGAAGAGATAAAGAGCATCGTAAGGGATGCATACACGAGTGCCAAGGATCTCCTCACCGAAAACTCCGATATCCTCGAGGCCCTTGCAAAACTGCTCCTCGAGAAAGAGACCCTCGACTCCAAGGAGATAGACGCGCTCATCGAAGACGTAAGAAGCAAGAGGACCGTAGAGACTTGAGGCTGACCTTCCGCAACTTCTCCCTCGATTTCTCCAGGAAGACTCACGTGATGGGGATACTGAACGTCACCCCTGATTCCTTCTCGGACGGAGGCCTCTTCCTCAGCAGGGACAGCGCCATAGAGAGGGCCCTCCGCATGGAGGACGAGGGGGCCGATATAATCGATGTAGGTGGTGAGTCCACAAGACCGGGATCCGAACCCGTCCCCCTCGAGGATGAACTGAAGAGGACCATCCCCGTGATCGAGGCCCTGGCGGGAAGGCTGAGCATACCCATATCCATAGATACTTACAAGTCTGAAGTGGCGACAAGGGCGGTGGAGGCCGGGGCATCCATGGTGAACGACATCAGCGGCCTGAGATTCGACCCTGAAATGGCCCCTCTGCTGTCACGATACGACGTCGCGCTCATACTCATGCACATAAGAG
The DNA here is from genome assembly GCA_013152485.1 of Nitrospirota bacterium. Classification (GTDB taxonomy): domain Bacteria; phylum Nitrospirota; class Thermodesulfovibrionia; order Thermodesulfovibrionales; family JdFR-85; genus BMS3Bbin07. The sequence continues at coordinate 32,080 of JAADGG010000001.1, forward strand.
GTACACCGCGGAACATGCAGGACAATCCAGTGTATTCAGACCTCATGACGGAGATTTCGGACTACCTGAGAGAGGGGATCAGGCTGGCGGCGGAAAGCGGCATCGCAGAAGAGAGGATCGTGATAGACCCGGGAATAGGCTTCGGCAAGACCGCAGAGCACAACCTCAGGATAATAAACAACCTCGACGCTCTCTCCGCACTGGGCCGTCCGGTTCTCGTCGGGGTATCGAGAAAATCGTTCATCGGCAGGGTCCTGAACAACGCCCCTGTCTCGGAGCGTCTCGAAGGAACCGCGGCCGCGGTGGCGGTATCCGTCATGAAGGGGGCGAACATCGTCAGGGTTCACGATGTCAAGGAGATGGTGCGCGTGGTGAAAATCGTCGACGCCGTAAGAAGAGAGCGGATTTGACAATCAGGCATCTCTTGAATTAAATTTAATCACCGTGATTTTTCGTACAACCCGGATCCCGGGACGACACCGTTGTTGCAGACGTCGGTCGAGTCTCTACAGTCGGTCCGGACACAAGGAGACCTCATGCTGCTGGCCGTTGAATGGTTGAAGGAGTTCATCGACATCAGGGAAGAGATCCGAGAGATCTCGGACATGCTCACGATGATAGGGCTTGAAGTCGAGGGAGAAGAGACCTCGCAAGGTGACGCCGTTTTTGAAGTCAACATAACGCCCAACAGGCCCGACTGTCTCAGCGTCATCGGCATTGCCAGGGAGATAAGGGCTGCAACGGGAAGGACGTTGAAGTTTCCGGAGCATCATGTGGAGGATGAGTTCGAAGGGGATCTCGGTGTCGAGATCCGTTCCCCGCTCTGCAGCCGTTACACGGGACGGATGATCAGGGGGGTCAGGGTCGGCGAGTCCCCGGAGTGGATGAAGAAGAGGCTGGAGCTTTCAGGCATACGCCCCGTCAACAACATCGTAGATGTCACAAACTATGTCCTGCTGGAGCTGGGACATCCCCTGCACGCCTTTGATCTCGACAAGCTCGCAGGTAAGGTCATCAGGGTCGATACCGCCGGGCGACCGCTCACCTTCAGGACGCTTGACGGCACCGAGAGGACCGTTCCCGCAGAGGGCCTCCTGATATGGGACTCTGAAAGGCCGGTTGCAGTGGCAGGCATCATGGGCGGGCTCGACACGGAGGTCACCGAGGAGACGGTGAACGTATTCCTCGAAAGCGCATACTTCAGGCCCGAATCCATCAGGCGGACCTCGAGAGCACTCGGACTGCGCACGGAGTCTTCCTACAGGTTTGAGCGAGGCACTGACGTGGAAGGACTATCCGTGGCCCTCGACAGGGCCGCATACCTCATAAAGAAACTCTCTGAAGGCTCATCCGTGTCGAAGAAGATAGACGTTTATCCATCGAGGCTGCAGAGGACGGATATACGGCTCAGATACAACAGGATAACCCGCGTCCTGGGAACGGAGATTCCCGAAGAGAAAGCCGTGGAGATCCTGGAGCTGCTCGGTTTCTCCGTAACCTCAAGAGACGCCGGCAGCGTCTCTCTCACCGTTCCGTCGTACAGGGTCGACATCCAGAACGAAACAGACCTCATAGAAGAAGTCGGGAGGCATTACGGCTATGAAAGGATACCGGAAAGGGTGCCGGCAGCACCGGTCGCCCCGGTTTCTGCGGAGCAGGTATCGGCACGGTCGAAACGGAAAGGCGGGTTTGACGACGTAAAGAAGATCCTGAGGGCGTGCGGCTTCAACGAGGCGGTAAACTTCAGCTTCATGAACCCCCGCCTTCTCGACACCCTGAACATAGCTGCAGGAGATGAAAGACGAAAGACCGTTCACCTCTTAAATCCCCTGAGGAAAGAGACGTCCGCTCTGAGAACGCTTCTCCTCCCTTCACTCATTGAAAACCTCGTTCACAATCTGAACCAGGGCATCCGGGACATAAAGCTCTTCGAGGTCTCGAGGGTCTTCACGGACAGGGGAGAGAAGCAGCCGAACGAGAAGCCCCTGGTGGGCGGGATCCACCTGTACCAGCACGGACAGAGACTCTGGGAGGACAGGGTGGAGATATACTACATCCTCAAGGGCGTAATAGAGAAGATACTGCTGTCAAGCATGGCAAGCCCTTATTCGTTCAAACCCACGAAGGAGCCGTTCCTGCATCCAGGCAAGTCAGCCGACGTTCATGCAGGAGAGATGCGAATCGGATATGTGGGCTGTCTCTCGCCTGACGTGAGAAAAGCACTCGATCTCGAGCACGTAAGGGCGGAAATAGGAGTCTTCGAGCTCGACCTCCAGGGTCTCACCGTATCCGGAGGCGTCAGACCGGCGTACAGCCCCCTGCCCCGCTTTCCGTACGTGCAGCGTGATGTATCGCTCCTTGTCGACGTCGACATGCCCGCGGAAGAGATACTCTCGCTTATCAGGTCATTTCCTTCAGGGCTGATCGAGGACACGTGGATTTTCGACCTCTACGAGGGCAAGGGGATCCCCGAAGGCAAAAGGTCGCTGGGATTCACCATAAGGTACAGGGCGGCGGACAGAACCCTGACCGACGAAGAAGTGGACAGGCTGCATCAGGACATGATCGCTTATCTGGTGAAGAAGACCGGCGGACAGCCGAGAAGCCTGTAGCGTGGTCCCGGAGAGAGACACCTTCTCCCGGCGCATCAGTCTCCGGAACCGGTCTCGTGTTCCTAACGCACACCCTTTACCTTGTAGCCTGCATCCTGTACCGCCTTCTCTATAGTGTTGCCATCGGTCTTTGAGTCATCGAAAACAACCCTCGCAGAACCCGTTGTCACGTCTGAAGAACTTACACCGTCAATCCCGTCTATCGCCTTCTTCACCCTCATTACACAGTGTTGACAAGTCATGCCTTCAATCTCAAGCGTTATCTCGGCCATGCCTAAACCTCCTTATGGTTATGTCGTTGTCCGGGAACCTGACCACGAGACGGAAAATGTGGATACTATTATATAAAAAGCCGTCATTTTTTTTCTTTCCTCTCGATCTCGTCGAGAAATTCCCTCAAAAGCCTCGCCCGGGACCTGTCCATGTTCACAAACTTGAAACCGTACAAATAGCCGTCATCCTCCCTCGAAAGCCATGCAACCGCGGCGGTTGCGGAAAAGTCCACCGTCTTCTGCCCGACCTGCAGCGAGATCACCACATCGGCCTTCTCCTTCAGCAGCAGGAACTCCTTCAGCCTGGCTGCGAAGCCGCAGGTGCCTATATTGATCACCTCGCCCGAAAAGGTCTGCTCGCCGTCGATCCTCGAGCAGGTGAACGGCAGGTTCACACTGTAACGGTTCGTCCTCTTCAGGGACTTCAGGGCCTCCTTGAGCCTGATCATCACTATCACGATCTTCCACATCTTTCCGCCCACCCTCCTCCTCTTCCGTATGAACCTCAACCGTAAAATCAGGAGCCTTCTGATGAAGAACGAGAGAGTGAAGTACAGTATGAAATACGCAGTGAATATAAGGAACAGGCGGTAATCGGGTATCTCCAGGGTTACCCCTATGATCCCGATGGCGGCGAACATGGAAGACACCATCAGAATGATCCTGACGGTCGTCCTCTTTCTGTACCCGTACTTCATGGTGATATGATGCAGGTGGTACTTGTCGGCCTTGAACGGGCTCCTGCCCCTCAACATCCTCTTGATCATGACGGTTATGGTATCAACTATTGGAACGGAGAGGACCAGGAGCGGAACCACCGGCGGAACCACGCCGTTATCCTTCTGACTTATCGAGATGGAGAGGAAGACGAGCGAGAATCCGAGGGAGAGGCTGCCTGCATCTCCCATGAACAGTTTGGACGGAGGCCAGTTGTACTTGAGAAAACCGAGCACGACCCCTGCAAGTGCAACGCTCAACAGAACGAGCTCGGTCTGCCTGTTGATGTATGCAAGCACTGCGAATGCAACGAACGCAATCAGCGAGATTCCGCCTGCAAGACCATCGAGACCGTCGATCATATTGATTGCATTGATGACTCCCACCGTAAAGAAGACCGTCAACGGAACGGCCAGGCTGCGACTGAGCTCTATCGGGCCGAACGCAAAGATGTCCCCGAAAGTCGTGACTATGGTGTCGCTGAAATATATCATGAAGATCGATGCGACAATCTGAGCAACGAACTTCCACCGGTGATTCAGCTCCCTGAAATCATCGAGGAAACCGATAATGGCGAGCATGGCGATCCCTGCATAGAACCCCCTGAGGTTTGAAAAGGGCACGAACAGAAGACATGTTACGGAAAGGGCCATCATCATTCCCAAGCCGCCTACCAGAGGCCGCGGGTTGCTGTGCATCTTCCTCTGTCCGGGAAAGTCGAGCAACCCTATCTTCAGGGCGATGTTGGAAAGCCGGGGCAGAATGAGAACGGTTATTAGCAGCGAGGTGGAAAAAACAAGGAGTAACTTCAGTGTATATGCCATTACAGGGTTAATGGTCGTTCTTCTCCTAACGGGTTTACTCTCTGTCGACAAGAGCCTGCATACCGCAGGCAAGCAGGACCGCCGTGCTGCGAAACATCAAGGCCCGGCTGTGTCGACATGAAGAATCACCAAGGTCTTTCTGCTGGTGCAACGAAAACGAATTCCCTCTTGATGCGCGATGTCAGCCTGCCTTACGGTTTCGAGATCATCAACGTATCAATATCTCTTATAATAACAGAACTTCACCTTATAATGGTAGGTTGCTTACAGGAAGGCGGGAAGCGGGCATCTCATCACGGTGGTCTAAGCCCTGCTGATGAAAAAGTTCCCCATCACCAGCACGTCCATCTTTGTTTTCAGAAAGCAATGCAATGCCTCTTCAGGGTGACGGACGATCGGTTCATCTTCATCAAACGACGTGTTGAGGACGAGCGGTACTCCGGTGATCTTTCTGAACTCCTCGATCAGCTGCCAATACAGGGGGTTGTCTTCGCGCTTAACGGTCTGCAGTCTCCCGGAGCCGTCCGCGTGAGTGAGCGCAGGAACTATATCCCGCATTTCGGGCTTGATTTTATACATCTTGAGCATGAACGGATCCGGATAGTCCGTCTCGAAGTACTCGCCGGTGGTCTCGAGATGAATCGAGTGTGCAAATGCCTTGAAAGACTCCTGCCTGCTGACCTTTGCGCTCAGGACGTCTTTCATGTCAGGCCTTCTCGGGTCACAGACGATGCTTCTGTTACCGAGGGCCTGAGGCCCCCATTCCATCCTGCCCTGAAACCAGCCCACGACGTTACCGTCTGCAATCGACCTGGCCGTATCACGGCAGAGGTGGATCTCGTCTTCTACCTTTCTTATCCGGCAGTTCTCCTTCTCCAGAGCGGACGAATGGTTCTCAATGACCTGCTTTATCTTGTAATCACTGTACCCGGGTCCGAGGTACGGCTTCTCAAGCACGTAGGAGCGCGGCATGCCGAGCAGCTGATTCCACACGTAAAAAGCCGCACCGACGGCCCCTCCTGCGTCTCCTGCAGCAGGCTGTATATAGACCTCCCTGAAGGGAGTATTCTCGAATATCTTGCCGTTTGCTAGGCTGTTCATTGCACAACCGCCTGAGAGGACGAGGTTGGGACATCTCGTCTCCTTGTAGACCCTGTTGAGGATATGAAAGAAGACCTCCTCGTATCTCTTCTGGAGGGAAGCCGCTATATTCTTGTGCCTGTCGCTTATCTCCTCTCCGGGCTTACGCGCAGGTCCCAGCATGTCTTCGAGCTTCTTCGAGTAGAAAGCCCCCATACACGGTTCACCGTCGTGCCACCTCATGGGGATCCCCTGGGAGTGATGCGTAAAGAAGTCGAGATCGAGATTGAATTCCCCGTTCCTGTCCACCTTGAGGATCTCCCTCATCTCCTTCATAAACTCTGGCTCACCATGTGCAGCCAGCTCCATAACCTTGTGTTCGTCGCCGTACCTGAGAAAGCCCAGGTACTGGGAAACAGAGAGGTAGAACAGGCCCAAAGAGTGCGGGAAGAAGATCCTGTCGCCGACCTCGAGCATATTGTCCAGCCCTTTCCCCCACATGGTACCAACAAAGTCACCGAAGAAATCAACCGACACCAGGGCGGCCTCCCTGAAGGGGGAGACGAAGAAAGAACTCGACAGGTGGGCCACGTGGTGTTCCACGTTGTGAACCTCGGCCCTTATCTTGTGACACAGAAAGCCGAGCTCTCTGTTCAGGACCTCTCCGAAATCCATGATCATGTTGGCACTCTTGAGGCGATGAGCGACCGACCGCAGGGATGGGCGCTTGGAAAAGGCGAAGAGTGCTTTCTTCACAAGGTTGGCGTTGGGTTTCCTGTTTACGGCGATATGATCGATATGCTTGAACTCTATGCCGGCCTCGTTAAGACAGTAGATTATCGCTTCAGATGGGAACCCCGCCCAGTGCTTTACCCTGGTAAACCGTTCCTCCTCTGCAGCAGCGACCAGCTCACCGTCAGCCACGATACAGGCTGAGGAATCGCCGTAATACGCGTTCAGACCGAGTATAAACATTTCGCCCCCGAGAGTCAAGCTTGCGGACCGGGTTACAACACAACATCAATGTCTCGGCAGTCTCTGTTACAACCTGAATGCGGCATATCGCTCACCCACGCCCCAGAGCTTGAACCTGACGATCCTCCTGTAGAGATAGAGGTAGCTGAGGGAGAAGAGCAGGAATATGCAGATCAGCGCTGGCGTGTTCGAGTGAAACGGAAAGGCCGCCGCGTTGAACACCGCCACA
>JAADGG010000075.1 GCA_013152485.1 Nitrospirota bacterium
CCCTTACGGCTGAGAGTTCGTTCAGGCGTTCAGCGGCGGCAGCGGCCGTCTCTTTTGAGATTTTCGCCCTCATGAGGAGCCAGACGATTACCCCGCCGGAGATGAGACCGGCAATGAAAAAGGCCGTGTCCGTCATACTCCACCTCGTTTGTTGTGTGATAGTCTATTCTACTATATCCGGGGTCAAAATATTTCGGATGAGACGGCGGTGCCCGGGCGGCGGAGATCTTAATCTTGTCTCCCTGCGTTGCGCCGTCCAGTACTGTCTCACTGCCTGCCCGGGGGAGAGTACACAAGGGCATTAAACCGTCGATAGTCTATCATATCCTTGACAACAACCGGATTATCGCGGGACCAGGATTTATATTTCAGCTTCATGCTGTTTTCGATAAAGGGTGTAAGTCATGGTAGGACAGTATTGGCTTATAGTATTTAATTGCCGGAATAATAATACCAGAATCCTGCAAGAATAATGGTTGTTGGGAGCGATATGACAGGCTTTTCACTCATTCCCGTACCGGCGTCCGGCTCGTACCGGCGTCCGGCCGGGACTCCGAGGTATTTTCGCGGTTCACCATCCGGGTGAACTTGCTGCGAAATTGAATCCGTTCAGAATCAACATCCCCTCTCCTTTGCTGATGGTTCCTGTGTTTTTACCGGACACTGATGATTTTAGTTGTATAGCCGCGGTTATTTATGCTACGCTTAAATAACAGTGTATAAATCAATTAACTGTATTATGCAGGAAAGGAGAAAGAAATGGTTCAGGCAAAGTCAGGAGACACCGTCAGGGTTCATTACAGCGGATTCCTGGACGACGGGACGGTATTCGATTCCTCACTGGACAGGGAGCCTTTCGAGTTTACCTTGGGGCAGGGGATGGTGATTCCCGGTTTCGAGGATGCCGTTGTAGGTATGGATGTCGGAGAGACGAAGACCGTCAACATACCCTCGGAGAAGGCATATGGTCCATACAGGGATGAGCTGCTCGTCTCTGTCGAGAGGTCGCAGGTGCCGCCGAACATAGAACCCGATCTCGGGATGGAGCTTCAGATACGTACACCCGAGGGAACGGTCACCAATGTAACCATAACCGAGATGGACGAAGACTCGATAACCCTGGATGCCAATCACCCGCTTGCAGGCAAGGACCTCATCTTCGAGATCAAGCTCGTGGAGATCGTCTGATCAAGGATGGCATGAAGTGAAAAGGGCCGCAGGGATCAACAACCCTGCCGGCCCTTTTCCTTTTTGATTTGACGCGGGACAGACCATGCTTTCCATCAGAAAGGGCAGGATCATAATCTACAGGCTCTTTGACATCTCGTCAGAGATAGACCTCTCTCTGATAGAGTCGAGGGCCAAAGAGGGGGCGAGGAGGCTTAGACTGTCGAGGCATCCTTACATGAAGGCCCTCGAATTCAGCAACCCCCCTGTCTCCTTTGAGCTCAAGGGATTCGTCAAGCACCTCTTCGGACGGGATGTGAGGGTGAGCGTGATAGCCAAGGCATACGATTTCGGCGTGCTCTCACTTGCGTTCGACATCCCCATACCGGCAGAGACCGGGTTCCCCGAGCTCGAGACAGCGGCAAAAGAACTCGATATCGACGAGTCCATCGATGAGAAGGCCGGCGAGTATGTCAGACACTTCATCAGGAGTGCCGGGGATGCGGTCGTCAGGCCGGAGATAAAGGAAGACTTCGTGGAGGATTACATGATCTTCCACATAGAGGCCCTCGACAGAGAGATGGATGCCCGTGAGTTCTTGGAGCAGTACGACCCCTCCAGGCTGTTGCTCTACGAGACCCGCGAGGTCAGTCCGGACACGAGGGAGGAGACCCTCAGGCACCGTTTCAGTTACTACCCCGACGACCTCGTCATAGTACACCTCGACAACGCCTTCATAATCGACTCCTCGGGCAGCTCGGACATACTCGATATCCTCGAGTTTGCAAATGCTCAGATCCTCGAACTCAGGTATTACGACCACGTCCTTGACGGTGAGCTGAGCTGGATCTATGGTGAACTGTCGAGGCGCGGCGGCGTCTCCATATTCAAGCTTCGGGAGTACGAGCGGCTCGCAAAGAAGATCACGGAGACCGTCACCGACCTGACGGAGGTGACGGAGAAGGTGAACAACGCCCTCAAGGTCACCGAGGATGTCTATTATGCGAGGATATACAGGAAGGCGATGACGCTGCTCAGGAGCAGGGACTGGGAGGACAGCATAAAGGAGAAACTCCAGGTCGTGACGAATGCATACAAGATGCTCTACGACGAGATAGCCACCAAGAGGGGCCATCTGCTCGAGCTCGGCATATTCATTCTCATAGTGATAGAGATAGTCATGGCTGTGGTGAGCGAGTGATGAAGAGGATTCTGGATACGGTCAAAAGGATCGAGGGACTGAGGGACGGGTATTATCACTATGAGGCCCTGATGGAGAGGGCAGAGTATATCGAGAGCGAACTCTCATCCGCCGGTTTCGTGGTGCAGAGGGACGAGCTGCTCTTCAGGGGGAGGTCTTATTTCAACGTAGTGGCGACTCCTTCGGGACTGGAGGGCAGAGAGGAGTGGGTGCTCGTCGGCGCCCACTATGATGCAGTGGCGGACAGTCCCGGAGCGGACGACAATGCCTCTGGAGTGGCCGTCATGCTCGAGGTTGCAAGGAGGGTGGGACCGCGCAAGGGCATGAAGTTCGTGGCCTTCACCCTCGAGGAACCCCAGCCCCACAGCATCCAGTTCCTGGTGGGCAGCAGGCACTTCGTCGGCAGGATGAAGTCCATGGGACAGCTCTACAGGGCCGTGCTGATCCTCGAATCTGTCGGATACGTAAGTCGTGAACCCGGGAGCCAGTTGCTGCCGCCCTTTGTGAAGGCGCCGCGTGTCGGTGATTTCATAGGTGTCGTGGGTAACAAGAAGGCCGAACCCGTCATGGCCCTGTTTGAGGATTCAGCCGGAAGGTTTGTGCCCGGGCTGAAGGTCGTAACCCACAGGACACACGCAAGGGGTTTTCTCGTTCCCGAGACCAGGTTCAGTGACCATGCTCCGTTCTGGGATGCCGGATATCCGGCTGTGATGATAACGGATACGGCGATGTTCAGAAACCCGAACTACCACACGCCGTTTGATACGTCAGAGACACTTTCGGCGGATTTCATGGCGCAGGTTGCAGAGGCGCTGATACGCACGGTGGAGAGACTTTAGCGCTCGTCTTCCATCCTTTGCGCTATCTCGTTGATGAGCTCCAGCGAGTCGATGGCCGCATCCTCCTGAACCTTCTGGATTGCAAACCCTGCGTGGACCAGGACGTAATCGCCCACCTCCACCTCTTCCGGCAGTATCATGAGACTTATCTCACGCCTCGCTCCCATGACGTCTATGGTGGCCGTGAGGTCGTTGATCCTTATTATTTTTGATGGAACGGCAAGGCACATCCGATCCTCCTGTATCAAGACGTCATATCCACGGGGTCTGTCCCGGCGTTTCATCTCCGCTTCCGACTAAACTGACAACAAAGACCAGATAGTCATACACCCGACAGTCCTCCCTTCAAGGTTATCGTCTTGACTGTTTTGAGACGATTAACCAAATACTGACCGATAAACAAAGTGTAGGTCCAAACAAGGGCAGGGGATGTTGATTTTGAACGGCTTTAATTTCGCAGCAAATTCACCCGGAAGGTGAATTGCGAAATTTCCTCGGAGTCCCGGCTGGACGCCGGGACGAGAATGAGATGAAAAATCAACATCCCCTGCCCTTGTTGATGGTTCCTGTGTTCTTACCGGACACTAATGGCGATTGGCAATACTGCTCCCACCCGGCAAGTTTGTTTATAACCTTTTCAATCAACCTTCCGACCTGACGCTTGACCTCGGGACTGAGGCCGTAACCCGTCTCTATGGT
>JAADGG010000048.1 GCA_013152485.1 Nitrospirota bacterium
AGGAGTCCTCCGAGAACCCCGTATACTATGTCCAGTACGCCTACGCCAGGATCAACAGCATATTCAGGAAGGCGCAGGAGCAGGGGCTCAGCCCCGGCGGTGCCGTGGACCTGGGCTGCCTGGAAGAGGAGGCCGAGGCAGGCCTGATCAAGAAGCTCCTCTTCTACCCGCTCATGTTCGAGGGAGCGGTCAGGACGAGGGAGCCTCACAGGATTACGTTCTACCTGCAGGAGCTCGCCGGACTGTTTCATCCCTACTACAATACACACCGTGTGCTGGGTGTCGAGCCGCCGCTCACGCTTGCAAGGCTCTCTCTCTGCGAGGCCGTTAAGGCCGTCCTCGAGGAGGGGCTGTCCATACTCGGGGTGGCGGTGCCCGAGCGGATGTAACCCCGCCGTCCGGACGGGCGGAATTCCATGTCCGCCGGGGAGTGCCGGACTATTAAAAATTTTAATAACAGCTTTCTGGTAATTGATAGATTACCACGTTAAATGTTAGCTTATTAGACTTCTTAACCCCAAGAGGAGGTTGTGTTGCAGGAGACACTCGAGAAGATACTCCGGACGTACCATGAGAACGAGGGCAACGTCATCTCCCTTCTTCAGGAGATCGAGGAGTCCTTCGGCTACCTGCCCGAGGAGGCGATCAACTGGTTCTCGGAGCAGCTCGACATTCCGCCTTCGAGGTTCTACGGTATCGCCACGTTCTATTCCCAGTTTCACCTGAAGCCGAGGGGCGAGAACATAATAACCGCCTGTTGCGGCACCGCCTGTCACGTGAAGGGTTCTGAGAGGCTCATCAACAGCCTGATGAGGGAGCTTCAGATACCTTCGGGCGAAGACACTTCCGAGGACAGGAAGTTCACGGTCGAGAAGGTCAACTGTGTCGGTGCGTGCAGCATTGCACCGGTCGTGATCATAAACAAGGAAGTCCACGGAAAGATGACCGCCGACAGGCTGATGAAGGAGATAAGGAAGATCAAGTGAAGACGATGCAAGAGGGAAACATAGTCGTAAAGGTCTGCATGGGGACAGGTGGAATCGCGGCCGGAGGCACTGCCGTGGTGTCGGCGTTCAGGGAAGAGCTCGAGACCGCGGGAGTCAGCGCCTCCGTGGAGAAGAACTGCACTGTTCACAATGTGGGCTGCCGCGGTTTCTGTGCCAGGGACGTGCTCGTGGACGTGATCGTCGACGGGGAGAAGACGACGTATGAGTACATAAAGTCAGACATGGTTTCGAGGATCGTCGAGGAGCACATACTGCAGGGCCGGCCGGTCGAGGAGTGGGTGGTGAAGGATGACTACCACACGTTCCACGAGAAGCAGGTGAAGGTGGTGCTGTCCGACTGCGGCGAGGTCGACCCCGAGGATATAGAGTCGTATGTGAACAGGGGTGGTTATGCAGCCCTCAGCAAGGTGCTCACCACCATGACCCCTGAGGAGACGATAGGGCTGATAAAGGCCTCGGGCCTGAGGGGGAGGGGTGGAGCAGGGTTTCCTGCAGGGCTGAAGTGGGAGTTTGCGAGAAAGGCCGTCGGTGAGCCGAAGTACCTCATATGCAATGCAGACGAGGGAGACCCCGGCGCCTTCATGGACCGGTCCATAATAGAGGGAAACCCCCATTCCGTGATAGAGGGCATGGTGATAGGGGCATACGCGATCGGTGCCAGTAAGGGTTATGTCTACATAAGGGCGGAGTATCCACTTGCGGTGGAGAGGCTCAAGATCGCCCTTGATCAGGCGAGGCGGAAGGGTGTCCTCGGCGACGATATAGAGGGCAGGGGCTTTGATTTCGACATCAAGATAAAGCTCGGTGCAGGTGCCTTTGTCTGCGGCGAGGAGACGGCCCTGATAGCCTCCATAGAGGGCAACAGGGGCATGCCGAGGGCCAAGCCGCCCTTCCCGGCACAGAAGGGGCTGTGGGGGAAACCCACGGTCATCAACAACGTCGAGACCCTTGCGAATGTCGCCTACATAGTCCGCAACGGCGCCGACTGGTTCGCTCAGTTCGGCACTGAAAAGAGCAAGGGCACGAAGGTCTTCGCCCTTACGGGCAAGGTGAAGAACAGCGGGCTCATAGAGGTGCCCCTCGGCATCTCTCTCAGGGAGATCATATACGACATAGGCGGCGGGATCGAAGGCGGCAGGGAGCTTAAGGCGGTCCAGACCGGCGGGCCGTCAGGCGGGTGCATAACCGCCGGCATGATAGACATAGCCGTGGACTACGAGTCCCTTGCAAAGGCAGGCTCCATCGTGGGCTCCGGCGGCATGGTCGTGATGGATGAGACGGACTGCATGGTCAACATAGCCAAGTACTTCCTCGAGTTCACGCAGGCGGAGTCCTGCGGCAAGTGCGTGCCGTGCCGGATAGGGACGAAGAGGCTCCTGGAGATACTCGAGCGGATCACCGACGGCAGGGGAAGGCCGGGTGACGTCGAACTCCTCGAGAAGCTGAGCAACGACGTCAGGTCAGCCTCGCTGTGCGGGCTGGGACAGACCGCGCCGAATCCCGTGCTGAGCACCCTGAGGTACTTCCGTGACGAGTACGAGGCGCACATACACGAGAAGCGCTGCCCCGCAGGAGTATGCAAGAACCTGCTGACGTACTCCATACTCGAGGAGTTCTGCAAGGGCTGCACGATGTGTGCGAGGGTGTGCCCTGCAGGGGCCATCGTGGGAGAGAAGAAGAAGCCCCACAAGATCATAGAGGAGATATGCGTGAAGTGCGGGGCCTGCTTCGAGACCTGCAAGTTCAAGGCGATAAAGAAGGGATAGACCGGAGGAAAGATGACTGTCTCGATAACAATAGACGGCAGAACGGTAAAGGTGAGAGAGGGTGCCACCATACTTCAGGCATCCAGGGAGAACGATATCTATATCCCGACCCTCTGTGACGACCCGAGGCTCGAGCCGTACGGCGGATGCCGCCTCTGTCTCGTCCAGATAAAGGGGATGGCACGGCCTGTGACGGCCTGTACCACGCCTGTCTCAGAGGGAATGATCGTGGAGACGACGAACGAGGAGATCGAGAACCTCAGGCGTACGATCGTCGAACTGCTCCTGAGCGACCACCCCAACGACTGCATGATCTGCGAGAAGGCAGGCGACTGTACCTTGCAGGAGCTTGCGTACTTCTACAACCTCAGGGAGAACCGTTTCTATGGTGAGAGGAGGCAGTATGCAGAGAGTGACGGCAACCCGTTCATCGAGAGGAACATGGAGAAGTGCATACTCTGCGGCAAGTGCGTGAGGGTCTGCAACGAGGTCCAGGGTGTAAGCGCCATCGAGATAGCATACAGGGGCTTTTCGGCAAAGGTCTGCCCGCCGTTCGAGAAGGACCTCGACTGCGAGTTCTGCGGCCAGTGCGTCAGCGTCTGCCCCACGGGTGCGCTCATGGGAAAGCTCTCCATGGGCAAGGGGAGGCAGAAGGACATAGAGAAGGTGGAGAGCGTGTGTCCGTACTGCGGATGCGGGTGCAACATAACGCTCCATGTTGCGAGGAACGAGGTGATAAGGGTATCGTCACGCCCGGACTCCCTGAACGAGGGGTGGCTCTGCGTGAAGGGCAGGTTCGGCTTCAAGTTCAACAGCAGCCCTGACAGGCTCAAGCACCCGCTCATAAAGAGGAACGGCCGGTTCGAGGAGGCCTCGTGGGACGAGGCACTCGATTACGTTGCGCAGAGGCTCGGTGAGATAAAGGAGAAGCACGGCGCCGATGCGATCGCCGGGCTCAGTTCCGCCAGGTGCACGAATGAGGAGAACTACCTCTTCCAGAAGTTCATGAGGGCGGCGGTCGGTACAAACAATGTCGACCACTGCGCCCGCTACTGACACAGTGCCACCGTGGTCGGTCTGGCCACAGTGTTCGGCTCGGGAGCCATGACGAACTCCATCCCTG
>JAADGG010000003.1 GCA_013152485.1 Nitrospirota bacterium
CTGGAGGTGATACTCAACCTATGAGGATATCGAGCTTTGCAGTATATGACAGGCTGACGAGGGCGTTGCAGGAGAACCTCAGACGGCTCTACGAGACACAGGAGACACTCGCCACCGGCAAGAAGATAAACAGGCCGTCCCAGGACATTGTCGGCGCATCGAGGGCGCTCGACTACAAGGTGAGCATAACCGAGGCACAGCAGAACATAAAGAACATCGAAGGTGTAACCGTTTATCTCGAGATCACGGAGGGGATACTGGGTGATGCAACAAATGCGCTGTCAAGGCTTAAGGAACTCTCGCTCACGGCACTCAACGGAAGCACCGACAGTGAAGGCAGGGCGGCCATAGCCAAAGAGGTGAGGGAGCTGAAAGGTCACCTCTTGAGCCTCGGGAACTCGACGGTCCAGGGCAAGTACATATTCAGCGGTTACCTGACGGACACCAGGGCTTTCGATCCCGTAACCTATGCCTATCAGGGGGACGGGAACAGCCTGGAGGTAAAGGTCGGTGCCGACTCGATGGTAAAGGAAAACTTGACGGGTAACGAGGCATTCGCATACGTACAGCCCTCTCACGAAGTGATCACCCTCGACGAGGGAGCGCGGTACATCCACTATATTCCGGGCCAGGCAATCGATGCAGCCTACCCGAGCAACAGGGTGATAATCGCCATAGCCTCCACTGACGACCCGTCCGCCGTAGAGGCGGAGCTTCAGGCCGGACCGCCGTACACCACTGTAGAGGATACGTTTTATTTCGACAACATATTCCAGATGACCGACGAGCTGCAGAACGCCCTCGAAAACGACGACACGGACAGGATCAACGCGATAATGGCCTCAATCGACGACTCCATAGTGAAGGTCACGGATGCACGTGTAGAGATGGGGGCGAGGATAAACTTCATAGAGACGGAACGCGGGAGGCTCGACAACGCCGTTCTCAGCCTGAAGACCCTCCTCTCTGAGACCGAGGATGCAGACCTTGCAGAGGTGATATCCGAGGTCTCAAAAAACGAGACCGCACTGCAGTCGTTGAGGAGTACCGGGGCGAAGATCCCAGTCGCTTCTGGATTTCCTGCAATGATCGAGAGAGGGTTCGCTGTTAAGTTTTGAAGATCACATAATTCTCAGGAGGCAGGATGCTGGTATTGACAAGGAAGTCAGGAGAATCAATCCGTATCGGTGATGACATAATCATACGGATCGTAGAGGTCAAGGGAAACCAGGTGAGGCTCGGCATCGAGGCACCAAGGCAGTTCAGGGTCTACAGGGAAGAGCTGTACGAGAAAATCTCAAGGGAAAACAGGCTTTCTGCGATGGCAGGAGTTGACGCCTTCGGCAAGCTCAAGGAGGTATTCAGAAAACCGTGATCACGTTTCCGACTACAAGATTCGGCAAACTGGAGATATCGGAAGAGCACGTCATACACTTTCCGAGCGGGCTCTTCGGATTCCCGGACCTTAAGAGGTACATACTGATCGACCACAGCGACACGGAGATCAAGTGGCTGCAGGCGGTTGACGATGCCGACGTCGCCTTTATCGTCATCAATCCGTTCCTGATGAACCCCTCGTACCGGCTTGACATTCCAGATACCGCAAAGGAACTGCTGGGGCTTGAAGACATCAATGACCTGGCGGTGCTCGTAATCGTCAGGGTTGAAAACAATACGGTCATTGCGAACTTTCAGGGACCGATCATCCTCAACTCCGCCACCCGCAGGGGCTTCCAGATAGTTGTTGAAAGTCCCGGCATTTATGCTTATAATATTGAGACGGCATCCTCACGGAAGTGAGGTCAACCGCAAGCAGGCGGGTGCAGTGACCGTGACATGTCTCGGCGGTGTTCACGGCCGGCCACAAATACAGGAGGAGCGAATCAGACCATGCCTGACACGTTGGGCATAATAGTGGGAGGCGGCCCTGCCCCGGGTATCAACGGAGTAATAAGTGCAGCCACTATCGAGGCCATCAACTCGGGGCTGCAGGTGATAGGCATCAGAAACGGCTTCAGGAGCCTCTTCTCTGAGGACACCGGTGCCGCCGTCCCTCTGGACATCGAAACCGTTTCGAGGATCCACATCGAGGGAGGTTCCATACTCCGCACCTCCAGAGACTACCCCGGACGACTGAAAGACGGCCTGAAGGCGATGATGAAGACGCTCTTTGCACTGGACATCCGGTACCTCATAACCATAGGCGGTGACGGCACATCGTACATGGCACGGCTTATAGAGCGGGAGTCAATGGGCCGGATCTCCCTCGTCCATGTTCCGAAGACAATAGACAACGACCTTCCGATACCGGGAGGCATGCCCACGTTTGGATATGAAACAGCACGGGACCTCGGGGTCAGGCTGGTGAAAAACATCATGGAAGATGCGAAGACCGTGGGGAGATGGTATTTCGTGACCACCATGGGACGATACACCGGGCATCTCGCCCTCGGCATCGGAAAGGCAACTGGCGCTACCGTAACACTGATACCAGAGGAGTTTCCCGACAGGAAACTCTCGTTCAGGAAGGTGGTGGACGTCCTGGAGGGCTCCATCATAAAGAGGCTGTATCTCGGGAAGGACCATGGTGTCGCGGTGCTCGCAGAGGGGATAGCCCACAAGCTCGACCTCAAGGAGCTTCAAAAATACGAAGAGGTGACGCGTGACGAGACCGGCAGGGTCAGACTCTCGGAAATTCAGCTCGGAAGGGTGATGAAGAACTTCGTAAAGGAGAGCCTGAGCAAACGGGGGATCAACATAACCATCGTCGACAAGAACATCGGTTACGAGCTCCGGGCGGCAGATCCGATCCCCTTTGATACGGAATACACGAGAAACCTCGGCTACGGCGCAATACGCTATCTGCTCAACGGCGGTTCAGGGGCAATGATAGTCCTTTACGACGGACACCTGAGACCCGTCCCGCTGAAGGACCTGACGGATCCCAAGACGGACAGGACGAGGATAAGGTACGTGAGCACAGTGTCTGAGGGATACGAAGTGGCGAGGAAATACATGATACGGCTCGAGAAGGAGGACTTCAGGCCCGACAGACTGGAAGGGCTTGCAGAAGTGGCGAGAATGACGCCCGAGGAGTTCAAAAAGAGGTTCTACCACCTCGTCAGGGGCACGAGGTCCGCCCGGAACTACACGGCCTCGGCTATCTCCCTGTAGAACTGCTCGTTCTCTGCATAGAGCAGCCCGTCCTCAAAGGTTATGAGGCCTTCCTTGTAGAGGCTTGCAAGTGCACTGTCGATGGAAGAAAACTCCTCCGTGCCCGTCTGCATCTGAGACCTTATCTGGTGGGTCTTTTCCTCCCGAATGAGATTCTTTATCCTGTAGCTGTTTATGAGTTTTTCATACGCCAACACCCTGCCCTCGCCGTCCTTTCGGGCGACCAGCCTCTGAGACAGCACAAGCAGCAGTGTGTCTGCGAGCTTCGTCCTTATCAGGTTCTGCTGGTGCGGCGGGAACATATTGATGACCCGCTCGATCGCCGTCGTGGAGTTGTTGGAGTGAACGGTGCAGAGAACAAGGTGCCCGGTATCCGCAGCCTGGAGTGCTATCTCAAAACTCTCCTTGTCTCTCAGCTCTCCTATGACTATCACATCCGGATACTGTCTGAATATACGTTTCAGCCCCTCGTGGAAAGACTCCGTGTCGAGCCCCACTTCCCTCTGGTTTACATTGCTGTTCTTGTGCTTGTGTAGATATTCTATCGGATCTTCAAGGGTCACGATGTTGCATTTCCTGTACGTATTGATGATATCGATCATTGCAGCGACCGTCGTCGTCTTGCCGTGCCCGGCAGGCCCCGACACCAAAATCAACCCCTGAGGCTTCAGGGCGTAGTCCTTCAACCACCCGGGCAGCATGAGTTCCTCGAGGGTCGGCACTATATCTGCTATGTGCCTGATGGCAACAGAGACAGAGTTGCGTTGCTTGTAGACACTCACCCTGAAGCGCCCCAGCTCAGGGTACGTAACGGCAAAGTCCTTGTCCCCCTTGCGCAGAAAAACCTCCCAATCCTTCCCCGACATCATCTCCCTGGCGTACCTTTCACAGTCCACGGGGGTCAAAGTGGCCATTGAAGTTCTGATTATGTCATTGTGTATCTTCAGTGAAGGTGGAACTCCGGCAGTAAGCAGCATGTCGGTTGCCGACGAGTCGACAAGGTACCGCAACAATGAGAGCAGATCCGGAGCCTTCTGCACCTCTGCTTTCCTGGCCTCCTTTTCAAGGACCGCACCTCTGAGGCCCTGCTCCGGAGACGACATAAGGCTCTTTATCGCTGTCTCCATCTGCACGGCAGGGACCACCACCGGTTGAACCTTCTTGCCGAGTGAAAACTCTATCTCGCTGAGGGCGACCATATCGCTTGGATTCACCATTGCAAGGGTCACGGAATTGTCGTCAACGGCAAGGGGAACGACCTTCATGGTCTTGATCTTCTCCAGCGGAAGGAATCTCAATATGTTGGGAGGAACGTCCAGCTTGAAGAGATTTGCAGAGGGCACGCCGAGTTGCCTGCTCAGAAAATCCAGAAGGTCGTCTATCGAAATAAAGCCCATCTCGACCAGAATGGACCCTATCTGACCACCTACCTGAACCTGCCTCTTCAGTGCCTCCTTCAACTGGTTTGTGTTTATCAGGCCGTGTTCGACCAACAACTCCCCCAGACGCTGCTTCTGCTCGCCCTTTCCTGCCTTCATACTTAAGTTTTATCACATTTGCGGGCAATTGTCAAACAAAGAAGCACTTTCACGGAAGGCATTCGCATTCGACGAATACGGCGGACAGGTCGCAACTGCAAACAACCCTGGCCGGCTTGCTCCATCGGCAGTGACGGCGCCCCCAGCGGCGGACGCCACTGCGTCAGGTGAGCACGTGGTAAGGAGGGCATAAACGTCATGCCCCTGCTGAACGCACCGTACATCAGGAAGAGATACCCAAAAGGATATCGAGCATTACAGGTCCTGCTTGTCGAGGAACTCCC
>JAADGG010000087.1 GCA_013152485.1 Nitrospirota bacterium
ACCGGCCAGTCTGCTCTGGAAGAAAAGATTTAGTTTCTCTTCTTCCTCAATGCTGGTCATACGGCTTGGCAGGGCAGGGTGGGGAGTCTTCCCAATAACCCTTGTCTTCGTAATGCCGCCGGGGTTGTATGGCAGTAAAGTGGCAGTAAGGCATCCGGTCTTTTTTAGGAACCCGGCTATATCAGCGAGGTTCTCCCTGGTTGCCGTTATCCCGGGGATGAGCGGAATCCGGGGAACAACAGGGACGGAAGCGTTCCTTGCGAGGTATTTGAAGTTTTCGAGTATCAGGCCGTTGTCCCTGCCGGTGAATTTCCTGTGCCTGTCTTCATCAAGAAGTTTCAGGTCAAAGAATATCAGGTCGATACAGGGGAGGAGCTTCTCATTGAACTCCTCGAGGTTGAACATTCCCGATGTCTGAATTGCTACATGTATTCCTTCCTCCTTCAGCCTCTGCATCACCGCTCCAACGTAATCCATGAAGAGCGTCGGTTCACCGCCGGAGAATGTAACGCCGCCGCCGGAGGTCTCATAGAAGATGCGTTCCTTCAGGAGCGTCTCCACAAGGAGATCGACATGATAATAGGAGCCTGTTGCACTGAGTGCCGTTGAAGGGCACTCTTCGCAGCATGCCCCGCACGCCGTGCATTTGTCCCTGATTACCCGTTCATCCTCCGGTCTCATCGAGATCGCCCCTTCGGGGCAGACCCCCCTGCAGCTGCCGCAACCTATGCAGCGGTCTTTGTAGAAAGCGATCTCGGCTGCAGGTGAGATCGACTCGGGGTTATGGCACCACGTACACGATAATGGACACCCTTTCATGAAGACGGTGCTCCTGATACCGGGACCATCGTCGAGCGCAAAGTGGCGTATATCGGATATCAGAGGCATTTTATACTTCCCCTGTGGCCATCAGCTGGAGCCGTTTGGCCATGTAGGCGAATTTGTATACGTAGTTGAGATTACCGTTGAAGGTCACATCCTGTCTCAGTAGGGAGCCGAGTATGTCCGGTTTTGGGGAGAGGAGATAGCCCATAAGGGCCCTTCCGTTTCTGAAGACCACGGTGACATCCGTATCCTTCAGTTCCTTCTCGCAGACCTTCATCCTGTTGTCCTTGAATACTACGGCCACTGTTATACTGTTGTCACGGCTCCTGAAGAGGTAGCGGCCGTTAAAATCCTTTATGTTCCGCCTGAAATCCCTGTCCACGAAAAAGGCAAGACTCATGAATTTCAGGAGCATCTCAAGAAATTCTTCGGCCGCTTCAGATTCGAGACACTGCAGAAACCTCTTTTTGAGCCTTTTTGCCCTGAGAGGCCGAAGCAGCAACCAGTTCAGTATCTTCTCAAACATTTTTGCCTCCTTGTCGGTCTCTTCATTCGAATGCAAGCATCGAGCGGTATTCTTCTGGAAACGGGACGGCCTTGCCGGTCCCCAGGTCGTAGGCAGTCCTTGTGATGATCTCGTCCTTCATGGCCTCGTTAAGGTCTTTAAAGTATGCCGAGTATCCCGAGACCCTCACCAGGAGCTCAGGATATTTTTCAGGATTATTCTTGGCGTCAATAAGGTCTTCGTAAGACATTATATTGAATTGTACATGGAGGCCTCCGTAACGGAAGTAGGACTCCACGGCCTGTGCAAAGGTTTTAATGTCGCCGTTGTTCTTGACAGACGGGTATTTCAGGTTCAGGGCCTCGCCGCTCGGGATGCAGAGACCGTCAATTCCGCCCACTGCCTTTAGACAGGCCGAGAGGTCACCTGCCGCCTGTGAGACGGGAGTAATGCCGCTCGCAAAGACCTTGTAAGCCTTTCGGCCGTTAGGAAGGGCTCCCGACAGCTTCCCCTGTCCTGCATGGTTGGTCATTGTCCAGTAGCCCGGCCTGTATTTGCCGCCCCTGTAATTTGTGTGGCCCTGGTAGAAGTTGTACAGGAAGCGGATCAGGTTCTGCGAGTTCTTGACGGCGATGGGATCGTTGGTGCCGTATTTTGGTGTTTTGTATACAAGGTAAGCGTGGAGCTTTTCGTGTCCCTCGAAGTTTTCCCTGAGCGCCTGCAGCAGTTCGGCAAAGGTGCATTTCCTGTCGATGAAGACCGCCTTCTCTATGGCGCTGAGGGAATCCACGGTGTCTGCAAACCCGATGTGTGTGGCGCCTGAGGAGTTGTAGGTTGCACCCCCATGGATAAGGTCCTTGCCTTTTTTTATGGGCCCTTCAAAGAACGCCGACAGCAGCGGGGTGGGGAGTATCTCCTGGTGGACACGGCCGAAATACTCGTTCAGCTTTATCGCCTCTCCCATAAGCCATTTCAATTGAGACTCAAAGGCTTCCCGGAACTCGTCAAAACTCGTAAACCCGGCCGGGTCTCCGGTCTTCGGGCCTATCTGTTCATCGCCCGTTGCAGGCCTCTTTCCATTGTAGAGGGCGAGCTCGAGGGTGGAGACGAGGTTGAATATGATTGAGCTTGATGCGTCATAGCTCCTTCCTGCTGAGGCGAGCTCCACGCAGCCGATTACAGCGTAATCCCTTGCGTGCTCTGTTGATGTGCCCTGGTTTTCGAGGACTTTTATATCCACGATATCATTATGAAAGGCAGGAACGGCCCTTGTGTTGACGATCACCTCGGCCACCCTGTCACGATACTCTTCCGTGTTCTTTTCGTAATGGTACCTCGCGTTCAGGCTCGGGTCCCTCAGCTTCAGGAGTTCCGTGACCCGCAGCATGACATAAGTGAGGTCGTTGACGGCATCCTCCCCGTTTTCGTCAACACCCCCGACAGTGACTGCCGGTACCGTGCCTGCACCACCGAAGAGTTCTTCCGAGGTCTCGGGTACGAGGTTGGTGTTGTCATTGAGCTTGAGCCAGAGGCAGCCGACGAGTTCCAAGGCCTCCTTGACGGTGAGTATGCCGTTGTCGATGTCATACCGATAGTATTTATAAAGTACTTGGTCGAGCCTTCCCGGGCTTATCGCCATGTTTATGTTTTCAGCATGTACGGCCACCTGGCAGATCCAGAGGGAGTTGACTGCCTCCCGGAAGGTCCTCGCCGGTTTTGCAGGTACCCTGGCGCATATCTCGCTCATCTTCAGAAGGTTCTCCCTCCGTGACGGGTCTTTTTCAACCCTTGCGAGTTCAGCCGCCTTTTTGCTCAGGTTCCCCGCATAATTGAGGACTCCATTCATGACCGTCTGTACTGCCTGGTAGAACGCGAGACTGTGCCTGTCGCCGGGTGTATTTACTCCCTTTTCCCTGATTTCCTCCTCCCCTGTCCGGGCCTCCTCGATGATGCCTTCAACTCCCTTGCTGAGGACCTTTTTGTAGTCGGGGACTGTATGAGAGAGGGTACCTGCCTTGCTTGCAAGGAAGAAGACTATACGCTCGAAGAGTCTCATGCAATCGGGGTTGTTGAATTTCTTCCTCGTGTATTCGAGGATATTGCGTTCCATCCAGTAGGGGAAGATATCGAAGTTCAGTTCCCCGGCATCTTCCCTTGAGAGGATCAGCGGGTTTTTCCCCCTTGTGCTTATGGTGTCGAGCTCCGGCCAGATGGTCATACCCGTGAGTTCCTGGTAGACAGGTGCTCCGAACGGTTTTGATGTTGTGCTCCCTGCAAGCAGGTTCTCATCGAAGAAGACCGGTTCCTTGTTCGACAGGAAATAGGCCACCGCCTTTGCATACCTCGTCTCCATGGGTTCATCCGGTGAAGAGATGTCCCTGAGGTAGCGGGTGGTGTACCTTGCCCTTTCGATACAGACCTCGGGCCTGGTTTTAAGGGAGATTCTCCCTCAAGGCTCTGAGGAGGCCCAGGTTCTCAATGGTATACTCACGTAACCTGATGTCTTTTAAAGTAACCTTGCTCATCTGTATATCCTCCATGGATGTTTCCGGTCTCCTGCAGTGATAGCGTCCCTTGATACATCGGTGAAGACCTGTCCTGCAACTATTCCGACCGGTACGTCGATCAATAACAGCTCTTTCCCTCCTTAGAATGCTGCTTTATCCCGCCGCCCCACAGTGGTAAGCGGTTTTCATGCTGTCCATCCATTTTTGCCGGACCGGGTTGTTGTCGAGTTGATAGACCTCTCCCCCTTCCCCCCTCTCATTCTGCAATCTTGCAGGAGAACCTCTTTATCCAGATACCGAAGGCGACGGACGTGACGACGAAATACCCCATTACGGCGAGCCATGACCAGAAGAACGAGGTTGCATTGAGCAGGGTTTCGGTCTCTCTCGGGACTGCATGGTACTCCGTGTAAGTACCAACATAATACCATGTCCACGGCCAGAGCAACGGCAGCAGGGTTGCAATCACGCTCAGTACGCACAGAAGATTGACTGTGCCGTCCCTGCCCTTCTGGTAGAGTGTGTGGGCTAAAAAGTAACTGAGGTTTCCCAGGATGATCATCGAGAGATAGAAGGCGATGTAGAAAAAGGCCACCGGAGGATTGAACGCCGGCCTCTCGATCC
>JAADGG010000059.1 GCA_013152485.1 Nitrospirota bacterium
TCAGCCACCTCGTATATCTCATTCAGTAAAGAGACGTCCTCCAGGGTGTCAAACCTTCTGTACCCCACCAGTTTCCTGACCTTATCACCCCCTTTCTGCTCCACATGGGCATTGTCGTTCTTCTTGTATGGCCGGGAACGGCTCAGTTTCACCCCGGGAGTCTGCTTTGCCCTCTCAAACAAGGCCCTGAGGATACTCTGGTCATTGTCAGGATGATAATGTACAACCCTGAATGGAATCCTGCCGTTGGCTCTCTCGTCTATCTGCCTGATGCTCTCTAAATTCTTTCCATAACCGCAAGCCCGCACCGTCCACTGGCTTGACAGGTCTGTATACACCCCCGTTATGGCAAACCTACCCTCTGTTCTCCCTCCCTTGTGTTCTACAAAATCCACCTCCACATATCCGGGTTCCCTGTAGGCATTCTTTCCGAAGTCTGCCTCTATCGGCACCTGTGAGTGAATAAAACTGTTGCCCCTGTGTTTCCTCCTGAAGATCGGCTTCTCAAATCCCCCTATTATCCGCTTCAGTGTCCCAAGAGACACCCCCTTTGCCTCTTCTATGACGGCTTGACTGTAGCCAATCAGCAGACCCTCTTGAATCAGTCGCTCTACTGTGTCATTAAGCACCGGATGGAGCCTTTCCGCACAGGGACACAGCAGATACTCCCAGCAGAGCTTCACGATCTCTCTGTGGGCGTTCCTGTAAAGCTTCTTACGTCCCCTCTTTCCTCTTTTGTTAGAAACGCCGTCTTTGAAAAGATATCTCCTGAATCTCTTCTGTGCAGTGGGTCTCTTTAGTCCCGTTAATTCAACATACTCGGACAGAATTTCGCTTCTCCTCTTCCTCCCGGCATATTCTCTTGCCAGCCTTCTAAGTAGTTCCATCTCAAACTCCTTCTCGTTCCTCATCCTATCCCCCTGACTCTTTTCGCTTTTTTTTTCCGTCAGGGAATGATACTCTTTCTACGGACATCTTTTTTTGATCTAACTAGGCCCCCTTCACGGACATTTTTTATGATCTAATGCGGGGCCTTGACAAAAAGATATCGGTTGCTTTATGCTTATATGCTTGTTAGGGATATTTTGTCCCTATTAAACCACTGGAAGGGGGGTTGGGGATTGCATGCTTTAGGTACCCATTTATTGGTCGAGTTAAAAGACTGTGATCAGGAGATACTGAAAGACCTGAAAGCTGTAAAGGAGGCAATGGTATCTGCTGCAAGGCAGGCGAGGGCAACCATTGTTGACGTATCCTTCCATGAGTTCAGTCCCTTTGGGATCAGTGGTATGGTCGTCATTGCCGAATCTCACCTATCCATTCATACATGGCCTGAATACGGATATGCTGCCGTGGACATATTCACCTGCGGGGACGTGATCAAGCCCGAGATCGCCGTCCGGTACCTCGTCGAGCAGTTCGGGTCGAAGAACCCGTCCATTGTCGAGATGAAGAGAGGGATAATCTCGTGCTCGAACGAAAAGCTTCCTCACAAGGTTTGCAATGATAGACTCCAGATGGTTTCTTGAGTTTACGACCGACAAGGAGGCGAGCCTCCACTCGCTCGAAGAGGTCCTGTACACCGCCCAAACACGCTATCAGAAGCTCGAGATACTCAGGCTGGGCAGCTATGGCAAGACCCTCGTCCTCGACGGAAAGATGCAGTCCACCGAGCTCGACGAGTTCATCTACCACGAGTCCCTCGTACACCCGGCCATGATCACCCATGGAGGCCCCAAAAGGGTCCTGATCGCCGGCGGAGGCGAGGGAGCCACGATCAGGGAGGTTTTGCGACATCCGACCGTCGAGTCCGTATGCATGATAGACCTCGACGAGGAGGTTGTGGAGGCATGCAAGACCCACCTGCATGAATGGCATCGGGGGTGTTTCGATGATCCGAGGGTGGAGGTCCTGCACGAAGACGCAAGGAGGTTCATTGCGGAGGGCGACGAGAAGTTCGACGTCATCATACTCGACCTGCCCGAACCCATGGAGGCAGGGCCTGCCATCAAGCTGTACACGAAGGAGTTCTACGATGAGGTCGCAGGGCATCTGTCGCCCGGGGGAGTGGCCGTGACCCAGGCCACGTCCGTCTCGGTGAACAACATGAGCGCATTCGCCCTCATTCACAACACCATGGCCCGGACTTTCACCACGGTGAGGGGGTACTGGACATCGGTGCCATCATTCTATGTGCCGTGGGGCTTCGTCTTTGCATCGAACGGCAAAGACCCGAAAGGACTCTCCCTCGAGGAGATAGGCGCAAGGACGGGACGACTGAACTCTCCCCTCCGCTTCTACAACCCCGAGGTCCATCACGGCATGTTCGCCATGCCCCAGTACCTTCAGGAGGCAGTAAAGCACGAGCAGCGGATCAACACCGACTCGGAACCGCTCTCTTTTTACTGACCACCCGCTGTCAGCCCCCCCTTTGCACTGAACCGGGCCCGACCGACCTGGACAACCGCCGGCCGTATTATATGTGATATAATCTCAGGGTTCGTCAAAAATCAACACCATACGTGGAGGGAACCATGAACATGCTGACAGACATGCGGGCAGTAATCACGGGCGGCAGTGACGGTATCGGACTCGGCATTGCAGAGGCCTTCGTTGCAAACGGCGCCGATGTCCTGCTGATAGCCCGGGACAGGGACAAGCTGGAGAGGGCCGCTGCCGGGCTTTCTTCGTCAGGACGGAAGATAGAGTGGTTGTCCGCCGACCTATCGGATGTCTCTTCGATATACAGGACCGCCGACGAGATTATCCGCATATATCCGGAACTGGACATCCTGGTGAACAACGCCGGCACCGCCCGGTTCACACCGTTCGAGGCAGTAACTCCGGAGGAACTGGATGCACACATAGCCCTGAACGTCAAAGCGCCGTTCCTCCTGACCCAGCGGCTGCTGCCGGCACTGGAGCGGAGGCGTGGAAACGTCATAAACATCTCGTCCTACTTTTCTCACAAGATGTCCCCCGCGAGGCCGTCGACGGCATATTCTCTGAGCAAGGGAGCACTCGACTCACTCACATTGTCCCTGGCGTGCGAACTTGGACGAAAAGGGATTCGGGTCAACGCCATCGCTCCGGGAACGGTCGACACCCCCCTGGTTCGCTCCAACCTCAAACGGCTGTCCCAGGACATGAGCAAGTTTGCAGAAACCATAAAGGCGATCTACCCGCTGGGCCGGATCGGCAGGCCTGAAGACATCGGCGGCATCGCCGCATTTCTTGCATCGGCTCAGGCCGGATGGATCACCGGATCCATCATCAATGTAGACGGCGGGCTGACAACCGGCTGATTCACAACGAGGCCGTCCCCGGCGCCCACGCCTTTATTATTACGAGCCCATCCCGAGATGAAGGCCGTACGGACGAGGCATGCCCTCACGGCAGGATCACCGCATCCCGTGCACGGACCGTTCACGGGCAGAAGGAACAAGGCCGGCCAGTGCGCAAAGCCCCGAGAGACGACGATCCAGCCTTCACGAATGCAATCATCATACCTGATTGTCTTACAGTAAAATATCTTTAGTCGACATTTAAAAAATACTTGACAAAGCTCTTGTCAAGTGGTATACTAATAACATATCAAGCGGAGGGAAGGATGGCGACCGGCGTGAGAGACTACTACGAGGTGCTGGGTGTAGGCAAAGACGCCTCTCAGGACGAGATA